>CALWTQ010000025.1 GCA_944384505.1 uncultured Mediterraneibacter sp. | reverse complement strand
GAGCCGTATACGAGATCCGTACGTACGGTTCAATGGGAGGGGCGAGAAATTTATTCTCCCTCTACCCTATTAGTCCGTCACTGGAACTCTTAGTTTCACTTATATCCCTGGAGCGGAATCCAGAGCCATCCTTCATCTCCGCAGAATACGTCTCAGAAATAGCCCCTGTTTTTGAACGTTTTGCATTCGAACATTAGTGAACTTTATAGCTGACAATATGTTAAGATAATGCTAAGATTCTGTTGCGTTTTGCTGGCGTCAGTGGTATTGTAGAGGCGGAATATGGCTTTTTTTGTCAAGAAGAGGGACGAGTAGTTTCGTGAACATATGGAGGAGATTATGGATTACGCAGGTATCATCATCCCGTTTGCCGGAGGTCTCGGCATGTTTATCTATGGGATGCAGATTATGGCGCAGGGGCTGGAGAATGCCGCTGGCAGCAGGATGAAGTCGCTGTTGGAAGTTCTGACAAGAAATAAACTGATGGGTGTTCTGCTGGGAGCGTTTATCACAGCGGTGATACAGAGTTCTTCTGCGACCACGGTTATGGTGGTTGGATTTGTGAATGCGGGGATTATGAACCTGTCCCAGGCCATGGGCGTTATCATGGGCGCCAATATCGGTACAACCGTGACCGGATGGCTTGTTTCGAGCGTGGAGTGGGCGAAGTTCTTAAGCCCGGCAAATCTGGCTCCCATTGCGATTATGATCGGCGTTGTGCTGATGCTGACCGGCAGGCGGCGCTCTGTAAAAGATATATCCAGCATTATCATCGGATTTGGCCTGCTTTTTGTGGGAATTACGACCATGTCGTCCGCTGTGGCTCCCCTGGAGCAGTCGGAAGGATTTCGGAATATATTTGTCCTGCTGGGACGCAGCCCGTTTCTGGGGATTATTGCAGGGGCATTTGTCACGGCGGTGATACAGAGCTCTTCGGCGTCTGTGGGAATCCTGCAGAGCCTGGCGGCGGCCGGGCTGGTGCCTTTTAACGCAGCAGTATACATCATTATGGGACAGAATATCGGTACATGTGTGACTGCGATCCTGTCGAGCATTGGGGCAAAAAAGACGGCTAAGACAGCGGCGGTTATGCATCTGCTGTTTAATATTATCGGTACAGTGATTTTCAGCGCTGCGGCGATTATATTATTCCAGTTCGTGAATCCAAAGCTGGGGATGGGGATGATCACGCAGACGGAGATCAGCTCCGTGCACACGATCTTTAATATAGGAACGACGATTCTGCTGTTTCCTGTATCCGACTGGATCATCCGTCTGGCGAAGAGACTGCAGAAGTCAGAGGAGGATAAAGGAGATGAGGGCCAGGTGCTCCTTGACGAGCGTATGCTGGAGACTCCAGCCATCGCCCTGCAGTCTGTGGAAAGCGAAGTCTGCAGGATGGGGGCTATCGTGTGCGGAACTCTGGACAAGGTAAAGCAGGTTATGTTTACGAAAGACTCTGATACGATCCAGGCGATTAAGGAAGACGAAAACACAGTGGACCGTCTGTGCAGCGGAATTACGGATTACCTGATCCGGATCAATTCACTGGCGATCAATGAGAGGGAGCACCAGCGAGTGGCCAGCCTTCTGCAGATTGTCTCCGATATAGAGCGTGTGGGAGACTACTGTGAAAATATTTCAGAATACGCGGAAGATCTTAAGATGCAGAACGCTTCATTCTCCGAGGTGGCGTCCCGTGAAATGAGGGAGATGCTGGAGGTCTGTTCCGGGAGCTTTTTCTGCGCCATGGAGGCGCTTGCGGAGAAAAGCCGGGATAAAGCAATGGAAGTGATTGGGAAGGAAAACCGGGCTGATGACCTCGAGATTCAGATGCGCGCAGAGCATATGAAGCGGCTGGCGGACCAGGAGTGTTCGCCTGAGGCCGGGATCGCCTTTCTGGATGCTCTGGCCGGGCTGGAGAGAATTTCGGACCATGCCCGGAACATTGCGGAGGAGATATGCCCGGGCTGAACTGTTACGAATATTGCGCAGGAGATTCTTGACAGAATATGTCTGATAGTGATATGATAGTTTCCGAAATTGACAGCAAATATCCTGAACAGCAGAGAGAACCGACAGTGTTCTTACAGTGGTGATAAAATTTTCGGCAGCAGTTCAGCCGGCGGAGAAGGGCGGACTGTTGCAATTCCCTGGGAAGAGAGAAGATTTTATTGCCTTTTTTGCGGCAATAGTCATTCATTAAAGGAGTACAATTTATGTGTGGAATCGTAGGTTATGTAGGGGAGGAACAGGCGGCGCCGATCCTTCTGGAAGGACTTTCAAAACTGGAGTACAGAGGTTACGACTCGGCAGGGCTGGCAGTGAGAAATGACAAGTCAGGCAGGATCTCAATTGTCAAGGCAAAAGGCAGGCTGAAAATCCTAGCGGAGAAGACAGATAATGGCAGAACAGTACGCGGTACCTGCGGTATCGGACATACCAGATGGGCTACTCATGGCGAGCCTTCTGAGAACAATGCTCATCCCCACTGCACAGATGATAAGTCAGTAGTTCTTGTGCACAATGGAATTATTGAAAATTATCAGGAACTGAAAGATAAGCTGGTAAAGTCGGGGTATACATTTTATTCACAGACAGATACGGAAATTGCGGTGAAGCTTGTGGACTATTATTATAAGAAGACAGGCACTCCGCTGGAAGCACTGACAAGAGCGATGCTTCGTATCAGAGGCTCTTACGCGTTTGGTGTGATGTTTCATGATTACCCGGGAAAGCTGTTCGCGGCAAGAAAGGACAGTCCGCTGATCATTGGAAGAAGCAAGAAAGGTTCTCTGATTGCTTCTGATGTACCGGCGATCCTGAACAGAACACGGAACGTTTATTATATTGGAAATCTTGAGGTTGCTGAGCTTTCCGGCGACGAGATTCATTTCTACAATATCGACAGGGAAGAGATCCAGAAAGATATGGTGGAGATCAAGTGGGACGCGGAGGCAGCGGAAAAGGGCGGATATGAGCATTTTATGCTCAAGGAGATACATGAGCAGCCCAAAGCGGTACAGGATACCTTCGGAGCTTATGTCAAAGACGGAGCGGTAGATTTCTCAGAGGTGGGACTTACGGACGAGGCGCTCGGCAAACTGGAGCGGATTTATATCGTGGCCTGTGGTTCCGCTTACCATGTTGGAGTGGTTGGGAAATATGTTCTGGAAGATCTGGCCGGGATCCCTGTGGAGGTGGATCTTGCATCTGAATTCAGATACCGGAACCCGATCCTGATCCCGAACTCCATGGTGATTGTCGTATCTCAGTCCGGAGAAACTGCAGACAGCCTTGCGGCTCTGCGGCTTGCAAAAGAGAGAGAGATCCCGGTGATGGGAATCGTCAATGTAGTCGGCTCCAGCATTGCCAGAGAGAGCGACTATATACTGTACACGTATGCAGGGCCTGAGATATCAGTTGCGACGACGAAAGCATACAGTACACAGCTCATCGCTATGTATCTGCTGGCGGTGCAGGCGGCGAAAGTAAAAGGACGCATCGATGACGCCCGCTATGCAGAACTTCTGACAGAGATGGCATCTCTTCCGGACAAGATCCAGAAAGCGCTGGATGACAAAGAGAGAATCCAGTGGTTCGCGAGCAAATATGCCAATGCAAAGGATATTTTCTTTATCGGCCGGGGGATTGATTACGCAATCAGCCTGGAAGGAAGCCTGAAGATGAAGGAGATCAGTTATATTCATTCTGAGGCTTATGCGGCGGGCGAATTAAAACACGGTACGATCAGCCTGGTGGAAGAAGGAATCCTGGTGGTAGGCGTGCTGACACAGAGCGCGCTGTTTGAAAAGACGATCAGCAATATGGTGGAGGTAAAGAGCCGCGGAGCGTATCTGATGGGACTGACAAGCTATGGAAACTACAATATAGAAGATACGGCGGATTTCTCCGTTTATGTGCCGAAAACGGAAGAGTATTTTGCAACCAGCCTGGCCATTGTGCCATTGCAGCTGATGGGATATTATGTGAGCGTTGCCAAGGGACTGGATGTAGACAAACCGCGTAATCTGGCAAAATCAGTTACAGTGGAATGACAGAATTGTCCTTGGATGGCAGAAGTGGAAGAAAAACACTCTTGACATTTGAGGATTTTTCTTTAATATAAGGAATGGTACTGCACAGGAATTCTGTGTAAAATAAAGTCAGAAACAGCACGGGGCATATAAAATGCAGCCCAATATACCGGGGGGGGGTAAAAAATCTTGACATCCCCGGGATGCAAGCGTATAGTAGTAGAGGAGAAAGTGCGCATTGTGCCGGACGGACGCTGTTTTTGACGAATCTGCCACCGCAGAAAGCAGGTTAGGAGAATGTGAATGGAGCGATTTGTTGATGCGCACTGCCATATACTTCCCGAAGTAGATGACGGGGCGCAGAGTATGAGTGAGACGCGCCGGATGCTTCAGATGGCTTATGACGAGGGAGTCCGGTATGTGATAGCGACCCCCCACCATCATCCGAGACGAGGCAAAGCGTCTCCGCGCCAGCTTCGCAGACAGCTTAAGCTTGTCCGGGAAGAAGCGGAAAAAATTAGTGAAAAGCTCAGAGTATATCTGGGGACTGAGGTTTATTTCGGGCAGGATATCCCGGAAAAACTGAAAGAAGAGAAGATACTGACGATGAATCGGACACGGTATGTACTGGTGGAATTCTCTCCGATTGATTCTTTTGACTATATCTGTCAGGGAATCCAGCAGATCCAGATGAAAGGATTCGAAGTGATACTTGCGCATATTGAAAGATACCGAAGTCTGACAGAAGACGTCGGGCGGGCGGAGCATCTGGCAGATATGGGCGTCAGGATTCAGGTGAATACAGGAAGCATCATAGGGCAGAGCGGATGGAAGATCAAGAGATATATCAGACAGCTGATGGACCGCGATCTGGTTTTCTGCGTGGGAACAGACGCTCATAATCCGAAGAACCGGCCTCCGCAGATGAAAAAGGCGGCCGAGTATGTAAAGAAAAAATACGGAGAAGAATATGTGAGGAGGATATTCTTCAGCAATCCGGTAGTTATGCTGAAGAAAAAGAAGAAGAAATGAACCAGGACAGGACAAACCGAGATTTTGAAAATGATGAAATAACAATTGATCTGGGAGAACTGCTCAGCGTCTTATGGAGCAAGATTCACCTGATTCTTTTGGCCGGGATTCTGGCGGCGCTGGTGGCGTTCGCAGGAACCCAGCTTTTTATTACGCCTAAGTATACTTCGTCAACGAGCATGTATATGCTCAGCAGGAGCGATGGAACAGCGGGGATTACGACCAGTGATCTCCAGACAGGAACTCAGCTGACTCAGGACTATATGGAACTGGTGCAGAGCCGGGCAGTGCTGGAACAGGTGATTTCTGTGCTCAACCTGGATATGACGACGGATGAGCTTGGATCTATGATCACAACAGAGAATACAACAGATACCCGTATTCTGACGATCAGTGTAGAAAACGAAGATCCGGAGCTGGCCCAGGAGATCGCGAATGCGCTCCGCGAGACAGCCAGCGTTAAGATCCAGGAGATCATGGAGATCGACGCCGTGAATACAATCGAGGAAGCGAACCTCCCGGTGTCTCCGTCCTCACCATCTGTCACAAGAAATACGCTGATCGGCGGCGCGCTTGGCGTTCTGGCCGCTATGGCAGTGGTCGTTCTGGTCTTCATTCTTGACGATACAGTCAAGACGCCGGACGACGTGGAGGAATACCTTGGCCTCAATGTGCTCACATCTATCCCGATTCAGGAAGGAGAGAGCAAGAAGGTAAAGAAAGTAAGAAGCAACGGAAGCCACGGAGGCAGGAGAAGCCGCAGCAGATCATCCGCGCGCAGGACGAAACACTAGGAGGAGTGGAAAGATGCAGAGTATTGTTTTAAAGAATGTAGCGAAAGATTACAGGAGCAATGAAGCATATAAGACGCTCCGTACGAATATCGAATTCTCCGGCGCTGAGAATAAGGTCATCGTACTGACCAGCAGTACGCCGAATGAGGGAAAGAGTACTGTTTCATTAGGTCTGTCAATGGCTCTTGCGGAGGCCGGGAAGACAGTTCTGTTTATCGACGCGGATCTGAGAAAATCAGTTCTGCAGGGCAGACATAAGGTTACGGAAGAGGTGAAGGGCCTGACTCATTATCTGTCCGGACAGAGCAGCAAGGAAAGTGTGATTTACCGCACTCAGGTACACAATCTGAATATGATCTTTGCCGGGGTGGTTCCGCCGAACCCGTCTGAGCTGCTTGGAAATCCCCGCTTCGAGAAGCTGATTGAAGAATCAAGGAATGAATATGATTATGTGATTATCGATGCGCCTCCGCTCGGAAGCGTAATTGACGCGGCTGTCATTTCCAAAGTGTGCGACGCCTGCGTCCTCGTTGTGGCTGCCAGAATGGTGAGCTATAAATTCGTGCGCACTGTAAAGGAACAGCTTGAAAAGACAGGCTGTCCGATCCTTGGGGTAGTGCTTAATAAAGTAGACATGGAGAAGAATAAATACTACGGTAAATATTACGGGAAGTATTACGGGAATTACGGAGAATAAGGAGTCGGATACAAATGAGTTCAAAGAAATATTCTACGAGGAAATCAGGATCCGGAAGCCGGCGGCACAGCTCACATTCTCACGGTTCACATTCCCATCACAGCCGGAATGGAAAAGTGAGGAATCTTCCGGGCAAGCTGCTGGTGCTGATTCAGCTCCTTATGACCGTTCTGTTTATCGTAGTGGTCTGGAGCAGCGGCATGATACCGGGCAAATACCTGGCGGCGCTTGTTGTTGTGCTGCTCGTTCTCTTTGGCGCGCTGTTCGCGATGCAGTATTTAAAGAGCAGGATCTATATACTCGGCATCGTTCTGAGTCTGCTGATCAGCTTGGGGCTGGGGGTGGCCAGCTTCTACATGCTGCGGGCGGACCAGATGCTTGCAGATGTAGGAGGCGCCACATATAAGACCGACAATATGATCGTCGTTGTCCGCGCGGATGACGCGTCTGAAAATATTCTGGATGCGCAGAATTATACATTCGGTATTCAGACGTCCCTGGATCAGGAGAATAACCAGAAGATGCTGGAGGATCTGACAAAGGTGCTGGGGAAAGAACCGGACCTGTCAGAGTATGTGAACGTACAGGCAGAGGCTCAGGCTCTTCTGAACGGGGAGATCGGGGCTGCGATCTATAATGAAGCGTTCACCGGCATTATTGAGGATGAGATAGAAGGGTACTCTGACCAGGTAAAGATTCTGTACCAGTATGGAATTGACACCGTCATCGCCCAGGAAGAAGAAAACAAGAATGTGGATGAACCCTTTAACATTTATATCAGCGGTATAGATGTGTCCGGCTCAATCACGACAAACAGCAGGAGTGACGTCAACATTATTATGACGGTCAACCCGAATACGCATAAGATCCTGCTCTCCACAACGCCGAGAGATTACTATGTGACGATTCCGGGCGTGTCAGGCGGGCAGAGAGATAAGCTGACCCATGCGGGCATCTACGGTGTGGATGTATCCATGGCGACACTGGAAAATCTATATGGAATCGATATTTCCTATTATGCGAGGGTGAACTTTACATCTCTGATTAGGATTGTGGACGCGCTGGGAGGCGTTGAAGTTAACTCCGAATACGCGTTTAGTGCGGGCGGATATAGTTTCCAGGAGGGAACAAACTATCTGAACGGGGAAGAGGCTCTGGCTTTCTCCAGAGAGCGTTACAGCTTCTCAGCCGGAGACAACCAGAGAGGAAAGAACCAGGAGGCAGTGCTCACGGGCATTCTGCAGAAAGCGATGTCTCCTGCGATTCTTATGAACGCGAGCCAGCTGATCACAAGTGTCAGCGACAGCGTGGAGACAAATATGACCCGGCAGGAGATGGCGAAGTTTATCAATATGCAGCTCTCCGACGGCGCGAGCTGGTCCATCGAGTCCACTGCGGCAGTGGGAACCGGGGATAACCAGGCATGCTATTCATCGGGATCACAGCTTTTGTATGTAATGTGGCCGGATGAAGCGTCTGTGGCTGAAATCAGTTCAAAGATGCAGAGCATACTGAACGGAGAGTAAATGAACATAGATACTTGGGGACTGTGATTCAGGGAAAAGAGGGAAGAAGAATGTACGTTGATCAGACAATGGCGATTGTGTCAGCGCTTGTGGCGGCAGCGGCAGGGATTGCTCTGTTCATTAAACGGAACTGGACAAGGACCAATGTGTCAAAGTAAGAGAAATTTGGTAAAGGATATATTTAGTTATGAGGGAACAAAAGAGTCGGACTGATTACATCTGGCTGAAGAGGGCATTCATTCTTCTTTTCCTGGATATCGTGTCGGTTCTGGTTGCATATCTGGCAGCGCTGCTGCTGAGATTTGATTTTGTATTTTCAAATATACCGAGAGAATACCTGGAAGGCTACATATGGTCCATGCCATACTGGACTGTGGTAACGATCGTGGTTTTCTACGGATTTCGTCTGTACCACAGCATCTGGCGGTTCGCGGGAATCGATGAGGCCAAGAGGATCGTTCAGGCCTACATTCTGCTTGCGGTGCTCTATGGAGCCGGCGTTGTGGCCATGAAGCTCCATATGCCGAGATCCTATTATTTTACAGGATATGTTTTCAGCCTGGCTCTGACAACAGCGCTGCGCTTCTCATACCGCCTGATCCGCTCTTATACGAGTGAGCAGCGCAAGGATCATGAGGAAGCGGTAGACCGTGTCATGGTAATCGGAGGGGGATCCGCCGGCCTTACGCTGATCCGGGAGATGCAGAGCAACAATAATCTCCGGACAAAGGTCTGTTGTGTTATTGATGATAATCCGAATAAAAAAGGGAGGCTTCTGGAGGGCGTTCCGATCGTCGGAAACAGATATGATATTGAAGAAAAAGTAAAAGAGTACAATATCACACGTATTGTATACGCGATTCCGGCGACGACAGGAGAGAACAGAAAAGCGATCCTTAATATCTGTAAGAACACCGGGTGTAAGATGCAGACGGTTCCTGCGACTTACCAGCTCCTCAATGAGGAGGTAAGCGTTACAAAGCTTAGAGACGTCGATATCACCGATCTCCTGGGAAGGGCGCAGGTCAAGGTAAATAATACAGAGATTCTCCATTCCCTGAAAGGGAAGATCGTCATGGTAACCGGCGGAGGCGGATCAATCGGAAGCGAGCTGTGCAGACAGATCGCACGGTCCGGTCCGGAGAAACTGATTATCTTTGATATTTATGAAAATAACGCATATGCCATCCAGCAGGAGCTGAAAAGGCAGTACCCGAGACTGGATCTGCTTACTCTGATTGGTTCTGTGAGAAATTCACGGCGGATCGACAGTGTAATCGAGACCTACAGGCCTGACATTATTTTCCACGCGGCAGCTCATAAACATGTGCCGCTGATGGAGGACAGCCCGAATGAGGCAATCAAAAATAATGTGGAAGGTACCTACAAGACCGCTCAGGCCGCGGCAAGGTGGGGAGTGAAAAAATTCGTCCTGATCTCTACAGATAAGGCTGTGAATCCGACCAATATCATGGGCGCTTCCAAGCGTCTGTGCGAGATGGTAGTGCAGATGATGAACCGGCAGTCAGACACAGACTTTGTGGCAGTACGCTTCGGAAACGTGCTGGGAAGCAACGGAAGCGTTATCCCACTGTTTAAAAAGCAGATTGCTGAGGGAGGTCCGGTCACAGTGACAGACAAGCGGATCATCCGTTATTTCATGACAATACCAGAGGCCGTATCCCTCGTGCTCCAGGCATCCTACTACGCCAACGGCGGAGAGATCTTTATCCTGGATATGGGAGAGCCTGTAAAGATAGACGACATGGCCAGAAACTTGATACGTCTCTCCGGTTATGTGCCGGACGAGGATATCAAGATCGAATATACAGGACTTCGTCCCGGCGAGAAGCTCTATGAAGAGCTGCTCATGGACGAAGAGGGAATGACAGAGACAGAAAATGAACTGATCTTCATCGGCAAGCCGATAGAGATGGACGATGAAGATTTCAGGAAAAAGCTGGAACTGCTCGATATAGAGAGCAGAAACGAGTCGCCCAGAATCAAGGAGATTGTGGCGGAGATTGTGCCGACGTATCATCCTGATCTGGAGCACTGAAAACAGCAGTTCAGCATATGATTATTTTTGATGGCTGAACTGCAGCAGGAGAGGAAGTAACTGCCTCTTGAAAAAGGCAGGCATGTTGGAGTATAATGGACAACGGACAGCGGAGACTGGAATGTCAGTCCCGGCTTCCAGAGTCAGAAATCTATAAGATCAGTAACAGTTCAGCCCGCATCATTCGTAAAACCGCACTGCGTGCTAATCGTGGCTGCCGCCACTGTTTTACTCATTGACGGGCGCTCAGCTCATCTGCACATCAGTCGCTGAATTCTTATGCGAGCATAAATCCGGCAGCTGATGCCAGATGGCTGAACTGTTACTAAGATTAAGAACCGGATATTTATAAATCGTCGCCTTGCCGCGTTTATCGATACTGGGGATTATACCGCACAGAAAACCAGTCTGTTCTTTTTATTTTTTCTTTTAAAAGAACGGAATGGCGAAGCATACCCTAAAGGCGGTTAATCAATATCTGATCCAGAGTAACAAAATGTCCCTCCAAATGTCAGAGCGGCAGATTGTTGCGATCCAGTGGAATGTGCTGCTGTGCGGCTGACGAAAAGGAGAGCTCATATGTGGTACGTTCTGCAGGTGCGGACAGGCACCGAGGAAAACATCCGGCTGCAGTGCCGGAGCAACATACCCGAAGCAGTCCTGAACCGCTGCTTCATACCATACTACGAAGAGAAGAAACGTATCCGGGGAGAATGGACGATTCAGAAGAAAGTCCTCTTTCCCGGATACGTTTTTGTTATAACTGAAAATCTGGATCAGCTGTTCGAAGCACTGAAAAGTGTGATCGGCTTGACCAAGCTGATCGGAACCGGGAATGAGATCGTCCCGCTGACAGATGAGGAGCGCAGGTTTCTGGAAAGATTTGGCGGGGAGGATCAGATCGTGAGGATGTCCGAAGGGATCATTGAGGGCGATAAGATCATCGTGACCCGGGGGCCGCTCTGCGGGAAGGAAGGCCTGATTCAGAAGATCGACAGACATAAGCGGAAAGCGTGGCTGGAGGTGAAGATGTTCGGGAGAGAGCAGCGGGTTGAAGTGGGGCTGGAGATAGTGGAGAAGAGGGGTTAAATCAGAATATGTCAATGTTTGGCCGGCTGTGAAACCGTGGAGGGGAATGCCATTGCAGAAAAGGCAAGCCAATAGTATAATGAAACTATTGAAAAGCGGGTATGTATATGGCAGGAGGACGCTGTTATGGGGATTTATGTAAATAAAGGGAATACAGGATTTAAAAGAGCTGTCCAATCTAAGATATATGTGGATAAAACGGGATTGCTGGAGTATACAAATGAGGTGCTGGGAACGGAACAAAGTTGTATTTGTGTCAGCAGGCCACGACGCTTTGGAAAATCCATGACTGCAGGTATGATCGCAGCTTATTATGATAAAAGCTGCGATTCCCGGGAGCTGTTTGGCTTTTACCGTATTGCAAGGACGGACAGTTATGAAAAATACCTGAATCAGTATACTGTGATTCACTTAGATATAACTATGTTTACAACACAGGAAAAAGTGTTGTCGGTAACAGACAGTATTAATGAACAAGTTACTGATGAACTGCGGGAAATATACCCTGACATTTTAAGTAGTGAAAGACGCAATCTTCCCTATGCCCTGGCAGAAATCAATGATAGAACAGATGAGAGATTTATCATTATTATCGATGAGTGGGATGCCATATTCCGTGAAAGCAGATATGATGTTGAGGCTCAGAAAGAATATGTGGATCTGCTCAGAGGCCTGTTTAAAAGTGAGATGTCAAAAAGATTCGTGGCACTTGCATATCTGACAGGAATCCTGCCGATCAAGAAATACAACAGTGAGTCTGCCCTGAACAACTTCGATGAATTTACTATGACAAGCCCGGCTATGCTGGCGGAGTACGTGGGATTTACAGAAGAAGAGGTAAGAACTCTATGTAAAGAGTATGATATGGATTTTGAGGAGGCGGCAAGATGGTATGACGGTTACTCATTTCAGCGAGTATCGCATGTATACAGTCCGAACTCTGTGGTAAAAGCAATGCTCAGAGGCGAATACAGCAATTATTGGACGAGCACGGTAGCCTATGAATCACTCAAAGGCTATATCAGCATGAACTTTGACGGACTAAAAGACGCTGTGATCCAGATGCTGGCTGGAGGCCGGTGCAGAGTCAGGATAGACACTTATGAAAACGACATGACCAGCTTCAGAAATAAAGACGATGTGCTGACCATGCTCATTCATCTGGGATATCTTGCATATGACAGCAGAAGAAAAGAAGTATATATTCCGAATGAAGAGGTGAAAGAGGCATTTGGGCAGGCAGTAGAAGCAACAGACTGGACAAATGTGATCCAGGCAATTCGGCAGTCGGACAGACTGCTTCAGGCTACATGGGATAAAGATGAGGAGAAAGTGGCAGCCGGAATTGATGCAGTGCATGAAGCAAATACTTCAATTCTGAAATATAATGATGAGAATGCTTTAAGCTGTGTAATCACATTAGCATATTATAATGCAGCAAACGATTATACATTAGTACGCGAAATGCCGGCGGGGAAAGGCTATGCAGATATTGTGTTCCTGCCAAGAAAGTATTCCGATAAGCCTGCGATGGTAGTGGAATTAAAGTATGATCAGTCGGCAGAGGAAGCAATCCGTCAGATTGAAGAGAAAAATTATGCAAAAGCATTGGAGGGGTATAAAGGAAATGTATTGTTGGTGGGGATAAATTATGATAAAGAGACAAAGAAGCACTCCTGTGTGATCAGGGAGTGGGGGAAATAGAATATTTGAATTAGGATAGATGAGAATAAGAAAATGATCAGAAAATAAGAGCCTTGAAGCAGGCTCTTATTTTTGTGGAGAAATTAGATTGAGAGGCATAGAAAGTCATGAAGATTCCTTTTTCACCGCCTGATATGACAGAGCTGGAAATTGAAGAAGTAAAAGAGGCAATAGAATCGGGATGGATTACAACAGGTCCTAAAACGAAGGAGTTTGAAAGAAAAATAGCAGAGTACTGTGGTGTGAAAAAGGCTGTTTGCCTGAATTCACAGACCGCTTGTGCAGAGATGGCGCTCCGTATTTTAGGTATTGGCCCCGGGGATGAGGTAATTGTACCTGTCTATACATATACGGCCACGGCAGCAGTTGTATGCCATGTAGGCGCAAAAATAATAATGGTTGACTCTCAAAAAGATTCGTTAGAAATGGATTATGATGAGCTGGAAGCAAAAATCACAGAGCGAACAAAAGTAATTATCCCTGTAGATCTTGGGGGAATACCATGTGATTATGACAGGATATTCAATATTGTAGATAGAAAAAGAACACTGTTCCGTCCAGATAATATAATTCAAAGGGCCATGGGAAGGATATCTGTTAATGCAGATGCGGCCCATGCTTTTGGAGCAGAATGGAAAGGAAAAAGAGTAGGAAGTATTGCTGATTTCTCTTCCTTTAGTTTTCATGCAGTGAAAAATCTTACGACGGCTGAAGGTGGGGCTCTTACTTGGAGAAGCATCGAGGGAATAGATGATGAAGAAATATATCATAAGCTGCAGCTGCTCTCCCTTCATGGACAATCAAAAGATGCGCTGGCAAAGACAAAACTTGGAGCTTGGGAATATGACATTATAGCTCCATGGTACAAATGTAATATGACAGATATTATGGCTGGAATAGGACTGGCACAATTCCAGCGATATGAAGGCATGCTGAAACGGAGAAGGAAGATTATTGAGAAATATGATGCTGCTTTTAAGCCGTTGGGAATTGAAGTAGTACCTCATTATACAGAAACATATAATTCCTCCGGCCACTTGTATATTACAAGGATTCCGGGGATTACGGCTGAACAGAGGCAGAAGATTATCGAGAAAATGGCAGAAGAAGGAATTGCATGTAATGTTCATTACAAGCCGCTGCCAATGATGACTGCGTATAAAGATATGGGATTTGATATTAAAGAGTATCCGAATGCGTATGCGAAGTTTGCGAATGAAGTGACATTGCCGTTACATACGAAATTGACAAATGAAGATGTTGAGTACGTGATAAAAAATTATTGCAACATTGTTATACAGTATATATAAAAATTTAGGATACAGACTAGGAGAAAAAGATGTTGAGGGAGTGGGACAAACTGCCATTTTATATGCAAACAGAAGCAGTAAAGCCATATTATGACAGCCTGCAAAAGAAAACAAGAAATATTTTGATAAAGAGAATGTTTGATTTTACAGTATCACTGGTGATGCTGATTATATTATCTCCGTTACTATTTTTAATTTCTATATTAATTGTTACAGATTCCAAAGGAGGTATATTTTATAGGCAAGAAAGAATTACCCAGTACGGGAGAAAATTTAAGATTTTTAAATTCCGAACGATGGTAGCGAATGCAGATAAAATTGGAGCACAGGTAACGGTAGAAAATGACGGGAGAATCACAAAAATTGGGATTATATTGAGAAAATATAGATTAGATGAGCTTCCTCAGCTTATTAATATTTTGCTAGGGGACATGAGTTTTGTAGGGACAAGGCCAGAAAGCACATATTATGTGAAAAAGTATACGAATGAAATGTTTGCTACTTTACTTTTGCCGGCTGGTGTTACAAGCGAAGCTAGTATTCGATATAAAGATGAGGCAAAATTATTGAATGAGGCAGAAAATGTAGATGAAGTGTATATAAAACAAATTCTTCCAGAAAAAATGAAGTATAACTTAGAAAGCATTAAAAGATTTAGTTTTATAACAGATATAAAAATAATGATATTTACTGTAGTTGCTGTTATTAAAAAATAACGAAAAAGGAGTATTGGGGTGAAAATTGTTACCTTAAAAAATAAATCCAAAGTTAACGAAATTGTTGGTATTCATATGGAGTCTTTCAGAGGATTCTTTTTAACATTTTTAGGTAAAGGATTTTTAACACAGCTTTATAAAGGGTTTATTGAAGATGAAAATTCAGGCCTTCTTATAGCAGTAGAAGACGATAGAATAGTTGGATTTCTTGCATATACAGGCGATTTAAGCAGTTTTTATAAATATTTGCTTAAAAGACATTTTATATCTTTCGCATGGTATGCAGGCATTGCTTTTATACGTAAACCAAAGATACTTTTTAGACTTATTCGTGCATTTAGTTATTCTGAGAGTGCAAAACGGAAAGACAAGTATGTGGAACTTTCTTCTATAGGCATACTGCCTGAGCTAGAGGGGAAAGGCATAGGAAGTAAATTAATCAATGGTTTGAAAAGTAAAGTAGATATTGGAAAATACCAATATATTAAATTGGAAACAGATGCTGAAGACAATGAAGTTGCTAATTATTTTTATAAAAAGAATAGATTTGTATTGGATCATGAGTATATGACTCATGAAGGAAGAAAAATGAATGAGTATAGATATTATTTGTGATCCTATTGCGTATTATTTTTAAAATTTTAATAAATAGGGAGGGTAATTGTGAAAAAAATAGCGATTGTAACACTGGCCGTTGCTCTAGACGGTGAAAAAGGATATACAAGATTTCGTTCACTGGCAGAAATTTTATCTCAATGGTATGAAGTTGATCTTATTACTAGTACGTTTCAACATTGGGAAAAAAAGCAAAGAAAAGATATTCAAGAACAAGGTATAAGGCGTTTGTATACTGTTCGACTTGCGTTTGAACCAGGATATAAAAAGAATGTAGATATAAGAAGGGTAATTAGCCACAGAATCGTAGTCAAAAATATATTGAATTTATTAAAAAGCCAATCTTATGATTTGATTTATTGTATTATCCCAGATAATAGAATGGCGGCTAAGGTAGGAGAATACGCAAAGAAAAATAGAATCAAATATATAATAGATGTGGAAGACTTATGGCCAGAGGCGATGGAAATGGTATCGCCATTTCCCAGATTTATAAATCATATATTGTTTAAATCATATAGGAAAGATGCTTTAGTTGCCTATAAAAATGCAGATGCTTTTATAGGTACATCAGATGAATATCGAGATGTTCCATCAAAATTATATGGTATTTATGGCAAGCCTGCATATACAGTATACGTTGGATGTGAACTAAATGAATTTGATAAGGGGGTAAATGAATATTTTGCTACTATAAAAAAGCCCCAAGCAGAATGGTGGATTACTTACGCAGGAAATTTGGGGTCAAGTTATGATATTTCTACTCTAATTAAGACAGCACAAAAGTTATATGAAGATGGGGTTGACCAAATTCATATAAAGATATTAGGGGGCGGACCACTAGAAAATGAATTTAAGCGCCTTACTAGGGAAAAGCCTTGTAATGTTGAATTTGTTGGATACACACCATACAAGGAAATGGCAGCTTTTTTAGTAAAATCGGATGTTTTGATTAATTCTTTTGTGAAAAAAGCTCCTCAGAGTATCGTAACGAAGATAGGAGATTATTTGTCAGCGGGGAAACCTATTATAAATACTTTAAGTAGTAAAGAATTTATAAATAAAGTAAAAAAGGACGGATTTGGGGTTAATGTAGAGGCTGAGGATGTGCAGGCACTAGAAGAATGCATTATGTCGTTATACAAGGCCCCCGCATTATGTCAAGAAATGGGAAAAAGGGCGAGACATATTGCAGAAGAACAATTTGATCGCAAAAGATCTTATATGATTATAAAAGAACTGATAGATCAGTTAATAAATAGGGGATAGTGGATTGGAGGTAAGCGGATTGAAAATAGTACATGTTAGTCTTTGCTCTTATCCTTTTATTTCATCATGGGGATATCAGGAAAACTACTTAATTAAAGCTCACCACAAAGCGGGACATGAGGTGACAGAAATAACGACTGCATATATACCGCCCAATTATCGTGAACACATTCAACTTGACGAAGCACTATTGAAAAGAGAGTATATAGATGAATATGGGACAAAAATAATACGTTTACCGTATAGACACAAATATCCAATCTTTTTACAATATCGAATTCGAATTTTTAAAGATTTTTATAAAACCTTAGAAAAGGAAAAACCAGATGTTCTGTTTATTCATGATATGCAATTTATGGATTTATTTAAAGTAAAGAAATATGCAAAAATGCATCCAAAGTGTTTAATTAAAGGTGATATACATGTCGCAGAAGTTAATAGTGCTAACAATCTAGTATCAAAATTTATATTGCATAGATTTTTTTACAAGTGGATTATTCGAAGCAATTATAAAATATTTCACACGATATACTATATTGCAGATGGCTGCAAGGAGTTTTTTCAAAAATATTATGGGATTTCAGATAAAGATATACATATGGAAGAATTGCTTTTAGGTGGCGAAGTGTTTAGTGATCAAGAGCGTGCCAAAAGAAGAAAAATAATTAGAAAAAAATTGGGGTTAAGTGATAGTGAAGTTATGTTGTTGCATTCGGGAAAACTTGAAAAGGGAAAAAGGACACATGATTTATTAGAAGCATTTTTAAAAATAGATGATAGAAATTTGAAGTTATATATTATTGGCTCGATTCCAGAAAGTCAAAAGAAACAATTGGAAAGAGATATTAAACGTGACACAAGAGTGACATTTTTAGGATGGAAATCTGCTGACGAAATAAGAAGTTACCTATGTGCAGCAGATCTATATCTTCAGCCAGGTACACAATCATCTACGTTACAAACAGCTATTTGCTGTGGTTGTCCATGTATTCTTAATTTTGACCAAAATACTCAAGGTGGTGGATATTGTAATATTTTAAATAAAGATCAAGCATATCCAGTTGAAACAATAGAAGATATAAGAAAAGCAATTGAATTATTAGCCAATGATAGAGAGAAAAGGCGTAAGTATGCAAAGAATGCAATGCAGGTTGCAATAAAAAAATTTGATTATGATACTCAGGTGAAAAGGATTATCACGAAATGATTAATCATCTAACAAGTTTTTGGGGAAAATATAAAAAAATAGTGAGGGATTTCATAATTAACATAGTGGCATCAGGGATTCTTACAGCAGTTCTTCAACTGCTAGTATACCCTTTATTGGCGAATAAGGTAAGTGCTCCTGTATATGGTGTCATTTTAACAATAATGGGAATACAAAATACTATAATCAATGCGTTGGGAAATGCGCTAAATAATGTAAGATTGATTCAAAACAATAAGTATACACTGCACCAAAATGGTGATTTTAATATTATTTTGCTATTAGCTACAATAGCAGCGATTATTATAGATATTTTTGTCTTTAAATTTATATTAATTCAATCAGGTACAATTGTTTTTGGTCTGATTATTTTTGCTGTTCTTGGAATTATGCGTCTGTATTATTCTACGGCATTTAGGATTATTCTTGATTTGAAATTTATATTGTATTGTAATTGTTTCACCGCAATTGGATATTTGCTAGGAATAATTTTATATTCAGCATTACATTTTTGGCCAGCAATTTTTATTCTGGGTGAATTTTTTGGTGTTTTATTTTTGCTTAAAAAAAGTTTTTTATTTGATTTCTCATTTGTATTTTCTGATAATTTTAAGATTACTCTGAAAAAATATAGAGATTTGTGTGGCAGTACAGCCCTTGGAAGTGCATTAACATACATGGATAGACTGATTATTCTTCCTATATTAGGAGGCAGTATGGTTTCTATATACACGGTTGCATCCATAGTAGGGAAAACTTTGGGTATAGTGATGTTACCGATAGCGGGGGTTATGCTTAGTTATTATTCACAGCGTGGTTTTACAATGAAAAAAAGTGAGTATATAAAGATTACGTCTTTATGTGCTATAGTTTGTGCAGTTTTTTATATATGTACACTACTGTTTGGAAAAATAATAATCAATATATTTTATCCTTCCTTAGCGCAAGATGCTTACTCATTCATGTGGATTGCAAATTTTGCTGCTATTATCGCAATTTTAGGTAATATGTTATCACCAACTGTTATTAAATTTTCTCCATCAATATGGCAAATAATAATTACAGGTACCTACGCTGTGCTCTATGGGGTGTTGTCAATTTTTCTTTCCACTAAGTATAACTTAATGGGATTTTGCATTGCATCGACAATATCAAATATTTATCGAGTGATAATAATGATGATTGTTGGATATGTAGGAGTAAGAAATGTTAAAAAAGACTTATAAAAGTAGATTAGCTATAATTTTTATTATTTATAAGATAGTAATTGAAATAAATTATTCACAAGTAATTGGAAATTATTTTTCATATACAGGTATAAATATTAAGTTTGATTTCGTTAAGTATATATGTTCTTGGCTTATGATGACAGCTATAATTATTTGCTCAAATTATATCGCTCATAATTGTTATATAAGTATAATTAACACAATACTAATATTCTTCTCTTATATTCCTACGATATCACTATGGGGAATAAAAGAAGGGATTACATTTGGAGGAATTTTTGCAACTTCCGTCTACTGTTTATTAATGAATATAGCAGGATGCATTTTTACATCTCTTACTAAAAAATGGCTTCCTAATGGAAACCAAGACTATATTATTGATGAGCATAAAAATAAGGAGTCTCAATTAATAATAATTTTAATTTCTATTTTATGCTTATTTATTATGATAATATGCCATCAAATTGTTGCACCCGATAGATGGAGCTTATCTTTGTCAGAGTCTCTTTCGGCGCGTCTAGAAATTAGAGAATCTTACATTCCTTCTATAATTAAATATATGTATATGATTATTGGCGGGGCTATGGCACCAGCGATGTTTTCCTTTGGATTAAAAATGAAGAATAAATGGCTAATATTATGTAATTTACTAATATCTTATCTTGCTTATACAATAAATGGAATGAAGACATATGTTTTAATTTATGCGGTTATTATCTTCTTTTACTTTTTATCGAAAAAGAGCAGTAAGATCTCCTTTATTCAAGTTAGATTAGGGGAGGCATTAATAGCTGCATGGACCTTTTCATTTATTTTATGGAAAACAACAGGTATTTATATATTGAGTTCTTATCTCCATAGACTATTTACAGTTCCGGCTGAAATACATTATTACTATTATGATTTTTTTAAAACAAATGAATTATTATTTCTACGAGATAGCGTAGGAAGATTTTTATCAGAATCACCGTATTATCCCTCTGCATCGCGAGTAATTGGCTCTTTATATTATCATAATAATTATACAAACGCTACAAACGGGATGTTTTCGGACTTTTATGCGAATTTTGGATATATTGGTTTAATTATATATCCGTGTTTAGTTTTTTTAACAATGGTATTACTTGAAAAACAAGTAAAAACACAAGGATCTTTTCTAGCTTTAAGTGTAATTTTTATTTCATTAATTGTCTTAATTAATAATACTTTTTTTACTTGGCTGATTACTGGAGGATATGTTTTTAATGTAGTACTAATGTATGTAATTAGGAAGATAAGAATAAAAGGAATGAGGAGACGAAGGAAATGTACGATTATTTAATTGTAGGAGCTGGACTGTACGGATCCGTTTTTGCAAGACAGGCAACAAATGCGGGAAAACGCGTTCTAATTCTGGAAAAAAGACCTCACATAGCAGGTAATATATACACAGAAGAGATTGAAGATATCCAGACTCATAAATATGGTGCCCATATTTTTCATACAAATAATAAAAAGGTGTGGGAATATATTACACATTTTGCGGATTTTAATAATTTCATCAATAGTCCCGTAGCAAATTACCATGGCAACTTATTTTCACTCCCGTTTAATATGTATACTTTTAATAAAATGTGGGGGGGTGACAACACCTCAAGAGGCTATGGATATAATTGAAGCACAGAAAAGAGCGGCTGGAATAAGTGTACCGAAAAATCTTGAAGAACAGGCAATTTCTTTAGTTGGAAGAGATATTTATGAAACATTAATTCAAGGATATACAGAAAAACAGTGGGGAAGGAAGTGCCGAGATCTACCGCCGTTTATCATAAAAAGGCTTCCTGTTCGGATGAGATTTGATAATAATTATTTTGATGCACTTTATCAGGGAGTACCAATTGGAGGATACACAAAATTAGTTGAAAATTTACTTAAAGGAATTGAGATTAGATTAAATTGTGATTATTTAGAAAATAAAAAAGTATTTGACAAATTAGCAAGAAAAATAATTTATACAGGTCCCATAGATGCTTATTTTAATTATAAAGCTGGGCACCTTGAATATAGATCAGTCCGATTTGAAACAGAAATATTAGAGGTAGAAAATTTTCAGGGTAATGCAGTGATTAATTATACAGATAGAGAAACCCCGTGGACAAGAATTATAGAGCATAAATGGTTTGAATTTGGAAAAAAAGATCAGAGATATATCTTGCCAAAAACAGTAATAAGTCGTGAATACAGCTTGGAGTGGAAACCTGGTATTGAACCATATTATCCTATAAATGATAAAAAAAATGAAAAAATATTAATGACTTATAGAGAGCTTGCTCAAAATGAGAATAATGTGATTTTTGGAGGACGTTTAGGCGAGTACAAATATTATGATATGGATGCTACTATAGCAGCATCATTAAAATTATCAGAACAAGAATTAATATAAAAAACTTTCAACAAGTAAAATGTCCGCATAGACTGGTACAAGCTTTTTGGTTACGAAATAAAAAGAAGTTTCTATTGGAGGGAAAAAATGAAATATGCATTAATTGGTTGTGGAAGAATAGCGATAAATCACGTTAAAGCTGTAATTAATAACCAGCTAAACTTTATAGCAGTGTGTGATCTGATACCGGGACACATGGAATCTTTACTTAACAAATATGAATTGCAGGATCACACTGAGATTAAATGCTATACAGATTATAAAAAAATGATAGAGGACAATGAATTAGATTTAGTAGGAATAGCTACAGAAAGTGGAATTCATGCAGAGATTGCTTTATATTGCATTGACCATGGGATCAATGTAATTATTGAAAAACCGATGGCAATGAGTATGAAAGATGCTGAGGAGATCATTAAGCGATCAGAAGAAAAAAATGTGAAAGTATCTGCGTGTCATCAGAATCGTTTTAATATAGCAGTGCAGGAAATGAGAAAAGCCGTAGAAGCCGGGAGATTTGGAAAATTATCTCATGGCTCTATTCATGTGCGCTGGAATAGGAATAAGGATTATTATATGCAGGCACCTTGGCGCGGGACATGGGCACAGGATGGCGGAGCCCTGATGAATCAATGTATTCACGGCATAGATCTTCTTCGGTGGATGATGGGGGATGAAGTCGATGAAGTGTATGGAGTGACAAGACAGCAGTTTCATCACTATTTGGAAGCAGAAGATATCGGAATGGCTGTGGTTAAATTTAAAAATGGTGCTGTGGCTACTATTGAGGGTACGACAAATGTATACCCTCAAAATTTGGAGGAAACACTTTATTTATTTGGAGAGAATGGTACTGTCAAATTAGGCGGAAAGTCAACGAATAATATTGACGTATGGAATTTTGCTAATGAAACAGAAATAGATAAAAAAAATAAGGGGTTGGAAGAGCAAACCAGTAATATATATGGAAACGGTCATAGTAGCCTTTATGCTGATGTAATTGATGCAATAAAAAATGATAGAAGACCATACGTGGATGCAGTGGCAGGGAAGAATGCATTAGAGATGGTGCTTGCAATTTATAAAAGTCAGAAGGAAGGAAAACCAGTACATTTTCCTCTGAAAGATTTTGCAAGCGAAGAGATGATGGGGGAATTCTAGTGAAAAAAATAAGAAATCTTTTTACTCTGGAAAAAAAACTTTATAAGTATTTGATGTCAGTGAGCTTAGAGATGATACCTAAAAGTTTTCGAAAATGGATTGCTACATATTATCCTGATGCAAGAGTGAGAAAGAAATATCTAGAGACAATTGGAGTCCAAATAGGAGAGGGTTCCTATGCAAATTTAGGTTTTATGATCATACCTAATAACAATTCTGAAAAGAAACTTTTTATAGGAAGAAATGTATCGATTGCACCTAATGTTGTCTGCATATGCAGTAGCAATGCAAATAACGGCAAAGAAATTAACACATATCCATATATTATAGATGTGCTTACAAAAGATGAAACAATACACATAGAAGACGAAGTGTGGATAGGAGCAAATGTTACGATTCTTCCAGGAGTAACAATAGGAAAGTGTTCAGTTATTGGAGCAGGAAGCGTAGTGGTAAAGGACGTGGAGCCTTATAGCATTTATGCAGGTGTCCCAGCAAGAAAGGTTAGAAACGTAAAAACGGGAGAGAAGAGTAATGGATAATATTAAAAAGCAGAAATATGAAGTTTTTTGTGAAAAAAATTATGTTCCTATTTATTCAAAGCCGTGGTGGATGGATGCGGTTTGTGGCGAGGAAAATTGGGATGTATGGTTATATGAGAACGGTTCTGAAGTACTAGCGGCAATGCCCTATTTTATGAAGGAAAGAGGCAAATACAGGTATATTACTAAACCGCCGTTAACTCAAAACAATGGTATAATCTTTTCCTATTACGATAATATGGGGCTTATTGCTAAGCAGAATTTTGAGGAAAAAGTAATTAATGAAGCAAATCTTTATATTGAAAATTTAGAAATAGATGTTTATGAACAGCAATTTCAATATAGTTTCACAAACTGGCTTCCTTTTTTTTGGAATCGATATCAAGCAATAACTAGATACACGTATGTTATAGAAGAAACAAAAGATTTAGGAATTGTGTGGGAAAAGATTTATGGAAATCGTAGAAAAAAAATAAAAAAAGGATTAAAAAATACAGAATATAGAGAAGACTTATCTGAAAAAGATTTTTTTGAAGAAAATAAAAAAATCTATTATAAGCAAGGACTCGATTCTCCAATATCATATGAGTTATGGAAACGAGTTTACAAGGCGTGTCAGATACACAATGCTGGTAAAATAATGTGTCGCAGGACACCCGACGAGATTGTGGCCAGTATCTCATTTGTGGTTTGGGATGAAAAATGCGTATATAAATTAATAGGGGGTCCTATTCCTGAGATGGCCAATTTGGAAGCACATAGTGCGATGACTTGGAATGAAATAGAATTTGCTCATAAACAAGGATTAAAATATGATTTTGAGGGCTCTGTTATTAAAAGGATATCGAAATCATTTCGTGAATTTGGTGGAGAACCGAAACCATATTTTAGAATTAGGAAAATTTTTAATCCGGAAATTATAAGAAACGAGGCAGAAGAAACAATTAAAAATAGTAATTTGGAAGGTTAGGAAGATATACGTGCAGTTTAGAGATTTAGAAACACAGTACTTAAGATTGAAGAGCGAAATTGACGGTGGAATTGCCAGAGTTATTAAAAATACAAACTTTATTAGTGGTAAGCAAGTCAATGAATTAGAAGGGCGATTAGCAGAATATGTCGGAGCGAAGCACTGTATTACTTGTGGCAATGGGACGGATGCATTAACACTCATGATGATGGCATGGGGAATAAAAGAGGGAGATGCAGTTTTTGTACCAGATTTTACTTTCTTTGCTTCAGGAGAAGTTGTTGCATATGCCGGAGCAACTCCGGTCTTTTATGATGTACAACCTGATACTTTTAATGCAGATGCAGACTCGCTAGAAGCGGCTATCAGGGCTGTAAATGCGGAAGGAAAGTTAAATCCAAAAGCAATCATTGCAGTGGATCTTTTTGGACAGCCGGCAGATTATGTAAAATTACAGAAAGTAGCAGATAAATATGATCTGTTGTTATTAGAAGATGGGGCACAGGGATTCGGGGGGAGAATCGGGGATAAAAAGGCCTGCAGTTTTGGTGATGCGGCTACTACATCGTTTTTTCCCGCAAAACCATTAGGATGCTATGGAGATGGCGGAGCCGTTTTTGTAAATGATGATAATACTGCGGATTATCTTAGATCTGTCCGGATTCATGGAAAAGGGAGTTTCAAATATGATAATATCAGAATAGGAGTTAACTCCCGGCTTGATACAATTCAGGCGGCGCTGCTTCTGCCGAAGTTTAAAGCCTTTTGCGAGTATGAACTGGAAGATGTAAATAAAGTGGCTGATCTATATACTGCACAATTATGCGACAATGTAATTACGCCTGTGGTAACAGAAGGATTCTATTCAAGTTGGGCGCAATATGCGATTCAACTGAAAGATGAAACAGAAAGAAATATTCTTCAAAATGCATTAAAAGAAAAGGATATCCCCACAATGATTTACTATCCAAAACCTATGCACAGGCAAAAAGCATTTGAAGGTATAAAACAGTATGTAGACTGTACCGTAACGGAGAGATTATGCGAAACTGTACTTGCATTGCCCATGCATCCTTATTTATCGGAAGAGCAGATTAGATTTGTTACAGACAATATCAAATGTATTCTGCAGAAAAGATAGAAAGAAATTTTAGATATGTATAGAAAGAATGTATAAGTTAAGGACTGAAGTTGAAAGGACCATTAAGGTCCTATTTTTATTACATTTTGAAGAGGATTTATAAAAGTAAAGGGAGAAAATCTTTTATGAACGGAATAGAGTTTAATCAGATTTATGAAGGCCTTATTAGTGGAACAGAAAAATTAGCGCTTGTAGGGCTTGGATATGTGGGGATGCCGATTGCAGTCGAATTTGCAAAGCATGTCCAGGTAATCGGTTATGATATTAATGAGAAAAGGGTGAATGAGTATAAAAACGGAATTGACTCTACAAATGAGGTTGGACCGGCGATAAAAACGACAACTGTTGATTTTACTTCTGATCCAAAGCGGCTCAGTGAGGCAAAATTTATCATTGTTGCAGTTCCAACTCCGGTTAATTCGGATACGACACCAGATCTTAGACCTGTCGAAGGGGCGTCAAAGACCGTTGGCCAGTACATTACACAGGGGTCAATTGTAGTATTTGAGTCTACAGTTTACCCAGGTGTTACAGAAGATGTATGTATTCCTATCATTGAGAAAGAATCGGGGCTTAAGTGCGGAGTGGACTGGAAAATCGGGTACTCCCCAGAAAGAATTAATCCCGGAGACAGAGTACATACATTAACGAGTATTAAAAAGATTGTATCGGGAATGGATAAAGAATCTGCGGAAGAAATTAAAAAGGTATATGATATCGTGATTAAAGCAGGTACTTTCCCGGTTTCAACAATCAAGACGGCCGAAGCAGTTAAGGTTGTAGAGAACAGCCAGCGGGATATTAATATTGCATTTATGAACGAAGTAGCTATGATCTGCGACCGTATGGGAATAGATACGGATGAAGTGCTTGCGGGAATGAATACAAAGTGGAACGCACTTGGGTTCAAGCCCGGTCTGGTTGGGGGCCACTGTATTGGCGTGGATCCGTACTATCTGACAAATGCGGCAGAAATGCTGGGATATCACAGTCAGATTATTCTGAATGGAAGAAAAGTGAATGATAGTATGGGAGCTTTTGTCGCTGATGCCGCAATTAAAGAAATGATAGAAGCAGGAATGGCACCGAAGAAAGCGACAGTTGTTATTCTCGGAATTACATTTAAAGAAAACTGTCCGGATACAAGAAACAGTAAGATCGTTGATATCATTACCAGATTGAAGGAATTTGACATTGAGCCGGTGGTTACAGATCCGTGGGCGGATGCGGCAGTAGCAAAACATGAGTATGGAGTCGAGCTGGTTTCTTTTGAAGAAGCTCCAAAAGCAGACTGCGTTATCGTAGCCGTAGGGCACAATGAGTTTAGATCTATGTCGATGATGCAGATAAAGCAGCTATTTAAAGCAGATATTCCGGATGAGGAAAAAGTACTGCTGGATGTGAAGAGCCTTTACAGGATGGACGAGCTTAAGGCATCTGGTATGAGGTTCTGGAGACTTTGAAAATAATGTTTGGTCTGTTTCAATTTGGTGTATAGCTTATGAAAAAAAGAATTGAAGAAATTCGGAGTTGTTTAAGAAATGAATTATATGAAGCTGGGCTGGCATTGGCATTGACGCTTTGGTGAAACCAGGAAGTTCAGTTCTTGCAAAACATGGGATATCTTGCGGTTATACATATGGAATCAAGAAGGACACAGACGACTCTGAGAAGCATATCGCTTATATTGATATAAAATATCTTTCAGAAATGCTTTGTAATTATGCAGAGAAGTATTATGACACGAAGGATCCTGATGAATTCAAAGAGCATACGTTTGAATTGGAATGAACAGTTACGTTTTTTTTGAGGTGTTTTGAGGCGCATAAGCTGGGGATGTTTGGGGAAGATGCATAAAAAATTTAATAAAGTTTTGATAAAAGCCAAGTTTGGGATTGTACTCTCCATTTCCGAAAAACTTGGCTTTTTTGTTGAATCATAAGAGGAAATATTTGTTGATTGTCAAGTGAAATTGACCCATCTAATCAGACAATGTATACTCCTTTCCGTGTGTAAGCAGTTGCGGAGAGGTAGCGAAAGAAGGGGGACAGATTGCAAGATTGGGTAGCTGTCCAACGGTCTTTTGACGAAAAACCTCCGTCAGGCTTTGCGGTTTGGCGGGGAAATATTTTGGATGATTCCAGAGTTATGTGTCTTTACGCAGCATATTCAGGTATTGATGGAAGATTGACAACACCTTCTGTAGTTACAAATAATTTACAGAACGTTCTATGTACAAACTTGACTGCCCTGTGGGGCTTAACAGTAAAATGGATACATAATCAGTGGATGGTACCATTTGGTGATCTTATGGAGAAATGTCGAAGATCACCAAAGGTGTAGAGGAGGAGCTGGAAAACCGCCCTATTCCACGGCATCGGAAAGGAGCGTGGGGAAGTTTCCGGTGATCTCCATCAGTCTGAAAAGTGTGGGCGGTTTACAATATGATTCGGCGGCGGCAGCATTGAGAACAGTCATTGGGAATGAGGCCGGAAGATTTCGTTTTCTGCGTGAAAGCTCTAAGCTGGACGAGGATGATAAAAATTTTTACAATCAACTGGTCAATGTGGAGACGAAAGGTAATTCCAAATACGCTATGCCCGATGATGCGTTGATTGACAGTCTTAAGACTCTCTCGCAGCTTCTCGAAAAGCATTATGCTCAAAAAGTCATTTGCTGGTTGACGAATACGATGTTCCGCTTGATAAGGCGTTCCAGAGAGGATACTATGATGAGATGGTAAATCTTCTCCGCAGTCTCTTTGATAATGCGCTGACGACCAACGACAGCCTGTATTTTGCCATATTGATAGGATGCCTGCGGATCTCGAAAGAGAGCATCTTCACAGGTCTGAACAATCCGAAAGTACACACGATCTCTGATGTACGGTATGATGAGTACTTTGGATTTACCAATGAAGATGTGGATGAATTGTTGGGATTCTATGGATTGTCCTCTTATAAAGAGGTAATCCGTGATTGGTACGATGGGTACCGTTTTGGAGATACAGATGTGTATTGTCCCTGGGATGTGATCAATTACTGCGATGAGCTGCTGGCGGATCCGTGTGTAGAACCGGAAAATTACTGGGCAAACACCAGCGGGAACGACCTGATCCGACGTCTGCTGAAGAAGGCAAACCAAAGTACGAGAAACGATGTCGAGCAGCTGA
The DNA here is from genome assembly GCA_944384505.1 of uncultured Mediterraneibacter sp. Taxonomy (GTDB): domain Bacteria; phylum Bacillota; class Clostridia; order Lachnospirales; family Lachnospiraceae; genus Mediterraneibacter. The sequence continues at coordinate 16,883 of CALWTQ010000025.1, read as the reverse complement.
TCAACGGCGGAACCGTCACAAAACCTATCCGCCAGGAACTGACGTACCGGGAAGTAAGAGAACTGTTCATTGACCTGGTAAAAGATTGGTTTGAAGAGACAACACAGGCAGACACAGAAAGGATCAACCGATTTTGCGCGGCATTCCCGGCCGGTAATGCGGATGTGATCCAAGTGATGCTCGGTGATTATCTTTGGGATTCTATCAGTGTCAGAGATACGGCAGTGCGCAGGGACATGAAGGAAAACTTTCACTCTGTGAAAGCGACCTCTATGGGTTCTATAGGACAGAACCCAAGAGTCTGCTTTTATCATGGGATGCAGCTCGGGCTTTTGCAGAACCAGGATAGCTGGCTTGTAAAATCCAATGCTGAGACCGGGGAAGGCTACAGTGACATTTCCATACAGACACCGGACAGGGTTGGAATTGTGATCGAACTGAAGTATGCAGATGACGGAAATCTGGAGAAAGCGTGTAGTGATGCGCTTTCGCAGATTGAGGAAAAAAGTATGCGGAAGGCATGAAACATCGGAGCATGAAAAAAAATCATCAAGTACGGAATTGCCTTTTATGAAAAAGAATGTATGGTGGTGATGGTGTAAAATCCAACCTGCGGGCGAGATGAAAGCTAAAAAGGAAACGCCCTAACGCTTGCGCAAGCCAAACAAAGCCTTCCTTCAGAGCTACCTGCTGTGTGCGGAGTGTATGAAGCAGGGACACTATATCAAAGCAACGGTTGTGGCTCACATTGTTCCACACCGTATTGACCAGAAGCTGTTCTGGGATTGGAACAATTGATTTTCCTTCTCCCGAAATACACTATGTTTTGGGAGAAAAGAAACAGGAGCGTGAGAAAATTTCCGATTATATATTTCAGAGGAACCGACTATCCCCCCCTTCGAGATCAGTGATCTGAATCTCCGTGAAAGATGGTCAGATTGACCGTGAGGGATGGTCTCAAACGGCTAGTGGATCAGTGAGGCCTGAATGAGAGGATCGGTATTGCTTTCGCTGTTCATATATTTTTCCTGGTTAGACATGACTGCCTGCATATCTTCTGGATTTGGTGGGATATAGCGCACATTTTTTATTGTACCTCCCTGACCACCGATATTATTGTATTTGAATTGTAGTTGATATAAAGGGAGGGGAATTATATGGCTGAACAGGTTTTGAATCAATTTCGTTGCGATAAGCAGTTCAGGGAAGATTGTGTTGCAATCTATGAAGCACTTGGAATGGATTTAAACACCGCGTTCCGTATGTTCATGGAACGTACTCATATGGTTAGAGGTCTTCCTTTTCCTGCTGTGTTACCTGAAATGCGCATGACAAGAGCAGAGGCCCAAAAAGCGCTTGATGACATTCGAGCTGAGGCAGCAGAGGTTCTGAATGAGTACTATGAAATGAGAGATCAATAATTCAAAAATTCTTATATTTACATCCCCCTGATATGCCCATTATAATAAGTGCAGAAATATTGGCTAATCTGATTAAACTTTGGAAAAATATGGAAATTATGATATTTATCGAGAGGATACTGAGATATGAAGATACTACTGTTTGGTGTATCTAATGTAGGAAAAACAACGATAGGAAAGTTGCTGGCCGAACGATTCGGCTTTACTTTTTATGATTTGGATGAAGAAGTTAAAAGCCGTATGGGAATGACCCTGGAAGAGTTTGTTCATACTTCTGATCTAAGGTGGAGAGATCAAAAACGCGGGAGTATCATCAAGAAGATTATTCGGTTGGAGGAGGATATGGTTTTTGCTATTACGCCGATTTCTTATACGCATAATTTCAAATCGCGGATAATGGTTGATGATATACTTCCTATTGAATTATATGACACACCAGAAAATATTTTTTCCAGACTTGTGTTCAGTGATGAGTACGATAATATCTATACAGATGATGATTATAAAGAGAAGCATAAAGACTATTATCTGAAAGATATCCGGGCCGATCTGGACTGGTATGGAACAGTTTATGCTGAAATCGGTATACAGAACCGGATATTCATAAATAATGATCTTCCGGAAAAAGTGGTCGACAGAATCATTTCGGAATATGATCTGCAGGATGTAATTAGATGTACACAATTGAAAAGGGGAAACAAAGAGTATGACATTAACGCAGTATAAAAAAATAATAAAATCATTAACTAGAGACGAATTAGAAACCCATTTATTTGATATGTTCAAGTCTTCTAAAGTCTTCAAGGATATCGAAAGCAGTTGTTGGAATAAAGAATCCAATGATGAAATGCTGGACAGTCTGCGGAAACGCTTAGAAAAGGTTTTCTGGTCTGAATTATGCAAAACTGCATCCGGATTTTTTCAGTCTTCACGAAATGGAGTTCGAAAGGCTCATATTTACTGCCGATCCGCTGGGCTATGGAGTATCAGACGATCTGGGATATATGCTGGAGGATGTCCGCATAGGTCTCGGATTTTATGATCACAAATCTTGACTGCACTGTTGTTTCGCGAAAGCATTTCCTTCAGTACGGTAACGAATAAGATACGCTTTTGTTATCGGAAACGTTTTTATGTAATGGAGCCCAGGCCGGTTCCTTGGGCGTGCTGAAGATCTTGGAGGAAGAGCAAGGTGGTTAAACATACAAGTACAAAACAGACATTATATTATTAATCCCCTCCCATTATATTGTATGCTATATATAATCATGGTACAATAAATTCCAGAGACACATCTGGACTGCTGCAATATATCAAGGAAAGAAGGGGGATTATGAGTAGAGGGTTCGATGATTCACACGGAAATACAGATCATTTTTCAAAGATAAGCGATACATTGGAAAGACAGTCAGTATTAGATCTGGCAGATACACTTTCGCCGCTGCTGGCAGACGCCTATTCTGCTCTTGCTTCCAATTGGAGTGTACTGAAAGCCCAGTGCAATGCAGCTGTGGAAATTGCAGAGGCAATTGGAAGAATACCGGATATAGCTCAACGTTCACTCAGTGAGAGTGTGATTGTTGCCGCTGAAAGTTTTCCGTTACTATCTTCATTGGATCAGTTAGAAATTCCGAATTATATACATGAAATTTCCGGGAGCCTGCCATTACTATATAATTGAGCAGGAAAGAGATGCAACCAGTCTGAACGTTTTTCAGTACAGAATTGTGAACAGGGCCATAAAAGCGCGGTTAAAACATGACTGTCATTCACAGATAACCGGATATCTTCAGGAAGGTCAGGTCGTGAGAGTGATTGATAAATACAGGAAGTGGCTCCAGATCGAGTGGAGGGACAGTGAAGGAGAGAGTTGCTTCGGATGGATTCAGAACTATAAAGTGTCTGAGTTCAAGGGCGAGAAGTGACTTCCGGTTTTCTGGCAATTTTTTTTTTACTGTGCTAACGCGGAAGGACTAAAGCGCCGGGGTATGAAGAAAATTATCAAGTATGGCATGGCGTTTTGCGAATAAGAATGTAATGGTGGTGATGGCGTAAATATATGAAAACAATCGGTATCGACATCGGAACAACTACAATCAGCTTGGCGGCAGTAGACTGCAGCGATGGCAGCCTTCTCGCATCAAAGACGATTCCAAACGACAGCTTTATACGAACCGGCAATGACTGGGAGTCCCTGCAGGATGCGGACAAGATTGTAATGAAAGTTCAGACAGCGCTTGATGCTATGCTTGGGATGTATCCGGATATAGAGGGAATCGGCCTGACCGGTCAGATGCATGGGATTGTATATACAGATTCGGAAGGTCGCTCAGTCAGTCCACTGTATACATGGCAGGACAGGAGAGGGGAACTTCCGGGAACTGCGGGAAGGACTCTCACAGATGAGCTAAAAGAGAAATATGATGTGCATATTCCTTCCGGTTATGGGCTGCTGACACATATTTATAATGTAAGAAATAATCTTGTTCCTGACGGTGCGGTCTCCTTATGTACTATCGGAGATTATATCGGGATGGCGCTGACGAGGAGAAAGCGGCCGTTGATCCATGTCAGCAATGCCGCAAGCATTGGATTTTTCGACTGTGAAGCCGGAGAATCAGGGGCGTTTAACAGGGAGTTATTAGAGCGGATCGGAATTGACTTATCGATTCTTCCGCAGACTGCGTGGGAACTTACCGTGCTCGGCACATACAGAAGTATTCCGGTTACAATGGCGCTGGGAGACAATCAGGCGGGATTTTACGGCACAGTGGGAGAAGAGGAACATGTTCTTTTGCTCAACATAGGGACAGGAGGGCAGGTTTCAATTATGACGGATGAGTGTGCCACGATTGCGGAGGCGGAGATCAGGCCCTATCTGAACCGGAAGTATCTCTACGTGGGCGCGTCTTTATGCGGAGGCAGAGCCTATGCGGTGCTGGAGAGATTCTTCCGGGAATACGCCGGAAGCGTTTTGGCGGAGAGCGGTATGACAAAGAATGCCCAGGGAGATACAGAATTGATGAGCCAGTATGCGGTGATGGAAAAGCTGGCGGAAAGAGCGAGAGAAGCAAAGTCGCAAAGAAGTCAGGATGAAAGAAGTACGAATGAAAAGATGACTGCGGACAATCCGCAGACAAAGAGCGGCCTGGAAGTAATCACAACATTTAACGGAACCAGAGCGGATCCGCTAAAAAGGGGAAGTATCCTTAATATCAGTGAGAATAATTTTACACCGGGGAATCTGATCTGCGGTGTGATGGAGGGCATGGCCCGGGAACTGTATGAGATTTATGATTCTATTTGCCGGGAAAAAGGGACGACTGCATGCAAGATTATAGCATCGGGAAATGGAATACGGAAAAACCATGTGTTAAAAGAAATCTGCGAGGAAGTATTCGGTCAGGAGATATGCATGGCGAAACACGAAGAGGAAGCGGCATATGGGGCGGCCGTTTCAGGATCTCTTTCTCATAATATTTCATATATTTAGACCAAAAGGCGCCGATTTTCAGCCGGTCTGAGATTCGGCGCCTTTGTTATGCCGCTGTTCCTCTTATTTTATACAGGATTTACTGAAAAATTTCACTCCACTCCCCGGTTTCCGGATTTTTGTAAAAATAGCTTGCTGTCAGCATATGGCATTCAACATCCTCCAGGCGGAATTCATTTAAAGAACTGTACAAAGCCGGGTATTCAACATATTGATTATCATCCAGCCACTGGGTATAGACGCAGCAGTTTAGCTGCAGGAGTTCTTCTTCTAATATTGATTCGATCATCTTCAGAGTATGTATGCCCCGTCCGTCTGCTTCATCAGTCAGATAAATTCCGTCCGAGACTTCGGTTGGTATCTGAGGAGTGACGGTTCCTTTTTGAGAAAAGATTTCCTTCCCATCTAGAACAGTGGTCCATTCTGACGGATCGTAACAGCTGCCGATTGACGAATTCCAGGATACATATCCGTCCCGCAGGTTGGCAGGCGCGCTGTTCAGACAGCAGAGTACCGTTCCAAGCAGATCGGAAACCTGCTTACACGTTTCCACGTCTTTTAAATTTAGAGTGTCAATGCCTCTCAGTTTATCCAGTACAATGGTAAGTTCTGTGTAATTTTGATTATTGTCAGGATCCTCGTTTTCATTCGGTTCGCCATCCGGATAAAAAACATTCAAAAGAAGTTCAAGGATCGTGTCTTTCTCTCCCGCAGTGATTTCATCCTGTCCCAGTTTGTTATAAGTAAAAATCAGAATCTCTTCGATTGTGTGGTAACTTATTCTGTGGCAGCAGGCCAGATTTTTGTCGTAATGATGCGCATCTTTAATAAACTGCTTAAAATCCCACCGGGCGCTCCCCACAAATAAGTGGCTGAAGCTATTGTATATAATCTGAAGCCGTCTGTCCGGCAGATTTGCACATTCGCTCCAGGAAGTCAGGGGAGCCGGGGCATATGCGAATGAACTTTTGGCAATGGCTTCTTTCCTGTAGGTTTGCCACGATGTGTTTTTCCAGGATGTATTAGTGCCGGTCTGTCTCAACAGAAGATCCCAGTAAGAGGCGCTCTGTGACAGTTTATCAGAGATCAGATAGCTGTTCCTTACATATGAAGGACAGTCCGCTCCCCAGATCCGAGTATTGTCATGTCTGTTGATTCCCGTGAACTGGACAGTGAGTTTCTCTTTTTCGCGCCCTGCGGTTTCCATGGAAGATATTTCGTAAACTGTCAGGCTTAATCCCTCCATAGCCGCAATGTCCACGAGAAACATGTAGTAATCCAGTTCTCCGGCGGAGACGTTTCTGGATGCGAAAGCATCAGCAAATTTGGTGAAGCAGAATTCTGCGCCATTCCATGTGCGCCGGCTGTATTTCGGCGCGGCTTCGAGCTTACATCCTGTGCGTGAACCGTACCAGTCCACGGCGGCGTCAAGGAATCCTTTTGCTTCTTTAATCGCGGGTTTCCCGGCTGCAATCTCTGCGGCATATTCCAGAAGAAAGATTACCGGAGCGTGTGTCGGAACGGATGTACTCCAGGGAGATTTTGGGACTCCTGCCAGTATATGAAACGCCATATCAGCCGTGCCGGAGAACTTTTGACTGCCATTCCCACAGTAGTATAATCTGAGAGATTCCGGATGTTTCCCCATATCTGCACTTTCCAGTTTACCGCCATCAAATACAGCTTCAGTGTCATAATCCCTGGCAGTGTCACATAAGACGGAGCTGGAAAGACACTCTCCCAGCAGATCGCTTTTGACTCCGATCTGGACAGACACCGGTTCCTGATCCTTCGCCCGTGTGAAGCGGAATTTGATTTTTATTTTCGGACTCTGCTTTACAGGAACATAAGCGCAGATCCCGGCTGACTGAGCGCCGCTTTTCCACTCAGGGAGATCCTGCGGATTTATCCAGTCTTTGCGCAGGGGAATGCTCCCCTTGTCGTCGCAGCAGAACTGTAGGCTGAGGATTTCGACCTGATACCCTTTCTCAGGCTCCGGCGGATACGGAACAAATGGAGGCTCTTCCGGATCTTTTGTCTTTGATTTCGCCTTTACTGCTGCCTTTGTGATGAAAGCAGCTGCTGCAGTAATGCCCAGCGCGAACTGGAATTGCATGATTTTCTCAATGTTTACGGCGCTTGCTGCTATAATAGTCCCCTTCACCATTGCCGTGGTCAGCACTTGGAGCGCTGCCTGCTGAATCACAGTGACTCCCATGAGTTTGACGATTTCTTCCGGGGTGAATACCGTATAATCGATAAACAGATCCTGAGCCTCTTTCAGGTCTTTAAGCCGGTTCCAGATATATTCCTTCGTCCCTCCGTCTATGTTTATATTGTCCGCCGAAATTCCGACAGACTGGCTGCAGAACTGGACGATGACGTCCGAGAGGAAATCGGCCTCCCATTTTTCAAAGTCATTACCGGAAAAACCGGACTTCGTCCGAATGCTCATCGGTTCGATTTTCTCTTCATAGACAGTGCCTTCTGTCAGGGCAAGCTTTATATTTTTCTGCAGCAGCAGTGTGCCGGAACCGAGTAGATTTTCGGTCTTTTCTCCGTGGAAGAGGAACAGAAGGCGAATGTCGTCATCAAATACGTAGGGTTCTGTCTGGTGGATATTCCTCCCTTCCTCCAGGGTGATCTGCTTCCCGTAGATCCCTGCGTAGTCCATATAGCCGGTGAAATTATCACCCAGAATAAGCGAAGGAGAGGAAGTTCTCTGGTAATCACCTGAAAACTGCAGTGTCCCGGCGGATTCTCCGTTTACAATGCAGAGGACTTCTTTCCCTTTTCGGCAGATTATGACATCTGTCCACTGGTAAGGCGGTATCGCTGAGTCTGCCAATGTCTGTTCTTCCTGGCCAAGCCGGATTTTTATTTTTGTCTGCCCGTCCATAAGAGAAATTCGGAATAAATCGGTTCCGCCCTTGTTTTCAAACAGGACGGCCTCTTTGGTGCTGCAGGGCAGAGAGAAGATCCTCAGAGCGACAGAGAATTCTGGAATCGATGCATCCCCCGGATTGACTGTTACCTCATCCAGACGTGCGTATCCGCTGCCGTCAAAGCAGAGCGCGCCCACAATGGTCTCGCACCGGCTCAGCCCCTGGTAATGGACAGATTTCTTTGTTTTGCCCTGATCCTGGCAGTACGGGACGTCAAAGGGGATCCAAAGCCACAGCTTTTCTTCAGGAATTGTGCAGCTCAGCAGATTAGTTATGATTTCTTCCTGCGTAAGAGCATGATCAATCATCCGCACATTCCGCACATATCCGATGTCCTGTTCCAGATAGTGATAAGGTTCTTCGCTGTATGAACCTTCGCCGGTCAAGGCGTGTTCCTGCACGGAGATTCCGTTTAAGTATAGTGCAGCGCTGTCCTTTCCATATACGATATCCACGTGATTCCAGCCATCTTCAATCAACGGCGAGGATGCGGAGCTGGTGGAGAGGCACCAGTCTGTGCCCCTCCATTCCAGCTGATTATTCTGGATCTGGCAGCTTATGGAGTCCTTTTGGCTAAAGAGGACTCCATCTTCTCCGGTACTGTAAAAATCCATTCCAAATGTAAACTCTGTTCCGCCGTTAAATGAACAGTGCTCTACGGGATCGGAGTATGCAAATCCTTCTTCTGATTTTAAAGCATAGCAGGCGTAATGATTCATATGATTAATTTCGGAAAAAGTCAGTCAGTTTTTTCAGTTCTTCTGTCATACAATCATTGACAGGCTTTTCCTTATTTCCTTTCTCTTGTATAAGTTGATATTGTACGTTCACGTCCCCTGTCACCAGACCGCCGCAGATCATGGCAGCGTCTCTATCCTGTCCGAGCATGTCAAGTTTCAGGCTGTAGACATTTTCATGATTTACGGGATAAATGGCTGTGAGTCTGTCGTATCTGCCCTCTTCGTTTAACACCTCGTCGTCTCCGGTCAGATCAGCTGCGGCAGTGAACCCGCTCCGGGTAAGCAGCGGATGAAATTTTGTGCAGAGCAGACGGCGCCCGCTCTGTGTCTCGAGGCAGAGAAGCGGCTCCGTCTCACGGCCCCGGTATACATCTGTTACTCTGGCCGGCTGACCGTCTTTGGATAATATGAGGTTCCCTATTTTAATTTTGCTGATTGCCCATCTGCTTCCATCTGCCATTAATATATCGGTGTCGTCTGCGACACAGCCCCACAGCAGATGCAACTGGGAAATCGGCTGTACATACCCGGAAGTCTTCGAAGTGTCTGCGCGGCTGTCCACGATCATCCGTCCTCTCTTTTTATAGTCATCGCACTGGAATTCCAGACGGAGCAGAAAATCAAGGGGCTCACGCATAGGCAGCCGGGCGGCGGGTACTACGCCCTGCCAGTCTTTGTCAAGCTGGAATACGAAGCCGGTATCCGTCTTCTGAAACTTATTTAGAATCTCCTGAATCCGCCCCTCTTTTTTATACTGGGCGATGCCGCTCTGACAGTCCAGCTTTAATAGAAACTTCGTAATGTCAATCCCCGAAAACTCGCCGGCGTCCTGGGTAAGAGTCACCATGGCTCCTGTGTCCAGATACAGTTTCTGGCGGTGGGTCACAGGATCAAAGGCCTCTTTATACTGATCATAGTCAATGCATTCCCCGGACTGAGAAGAGCGGTTATAGCAGACTACGATCGGTGAGTTTTCCGGCGTTTTCTTATGTATCGGATCAATCATGCGGACAGACTCTACATAATCCACAGCATCCCAGACAAGCTCATCCTGTGAACTGTAGTATGCTGCCTGCAGCCCATTCTCCGCCTCATACCACAATGAGAAGAAATCAAAGGTCAGAGCAGACCAGTACTGTGCTCTGAAAGAAGGAACAGCCGCATCCAGTTCCAGAACCGCGTGGTGGGAATCGGACGCGACGCTTCCTGTGGCAATCACCAGATTTCCCGCATTGTCGTAGACATGGATTCTCTGGCATATGTTCTGCGCGTCATTTTTGAGAGAAGTGACACCTTTGCAAACCAGATGGGATGTATCCTTATTGTAAAATCCGTAGAAAACCTCTACTGCATCCTGAAAAGCGTCAGGTTCTCCTGCGTCGGCGGCCTCTCTGTTCCTGTCCCTTGCTGCTGCCTCCTGATAGTGGGTATAGAGTTGAGGAAATGATGACTTAAAATATTCTTCGCCGCCCATCTCGGCTAAAAAATACGCTCTGTGAAGTTCATCAGAGAAATCCAGCCTGACCATTTCTTCATCCTTCCGGATTCTGGCACCCTGTTGATACAAGTTCAAGTAATCCATTTTGTACACCTCCTGATCTCAATGTAAAAAAGGCAGGGTTCTCCTGCGAGAAACCCTGCCCACATATATAAATATAACATGGCAGGGAGGAGAGGATCAATAGATTTATAACGCCTGCTGCACGGGTAATTCCGTTGACAATCCTATTGTTTTGAGATATTATTTAACTACATTGGGGATTGGTTTCTTTCCGCGGTGGAGATACAGATTGAGGGCAGTGCAGAATTGAGAAAGATTTTTCGATTTTGCACTGTTTTAACTTTTGCGGAAAAGCTATAATAAATTGAAAAAGACAGGAAAAGCTGAAGATGATTAGTACAAAAGATATCGAGAAAGCAAAGAAAATACTGGACTACTGGTATACCATGGAGTTCCTGGCTCAGGATAAATATGACTCCATGTGGGACGTGCGGAAAAGAGTGCGGGAAGCAAAGAATACATACCAGTATAAAAAGAAGTCCCCCAGGTCTCTCTGGAATTACATTGAGTTCCGGCAGCCTGTGGATTTATACGGCGAGATTTCTTCTCAGGCGGCTTCCTGCGGGATGAAGAAGTGGGGAAACATCACGGTCTATATAGGGAAGATCCCCCGGGAGGCGTGCATTGAATCCATTGCCAGTGTTCTCTCTGACAGCAGCGATGAGAAACGCCACGACCGGTCTTATGATGAGATTGCCTGGGCGAGTATCCAGCTTGCCCCGGACGGGACTTATATAGAGCATTCCCTGTCCCTTTCCACGGTGATCTGGGCGATGTCGCAGATTAAAAACTGCAGCGGCAGGCTGTCGGAAAATATAGATGAGAAGAAGTATACGCAGGCCGTGGAGGAACTGGAACAGAGCTTTTTCAAAAGAGAACCGGGCGCGGACGAAGCCGAGAATGTTCTGAATGACGGGGAGACAGACAGCGGAATCGGACAGATGCAGAAGTTTTCTTCAGAAGCTGTCACAGCGGAGAAGCTCCATGCGTTGTTCGCGGCGATAGAGAAGAAATATGTAAAAGACAATATCACATCGCCTGCCGCGGTGCGCTCCGAGCAGGGAGAGATGAGCGCTGAGTCTGAGGATGACGCTGAGGATGGCAATGCAGGGGAAATTTATAAGGAGAATTATGGCCTGCATTTTCAGATGTTTCAGGATGAGAATGCGAAAAGAACGCAGGAGGATGACAGTTACATCGGACTGAGCCATGCGTATTTCCTGACAGACATCAGGCATATCTTACAGATAGTAAATGAAGGAGGAGAACTCAGCGAGGATCTGCTTCATTATATTAATATTCTGGGAAATGAGTCAGAGTACCAGCCTGTGAGGATTGATCTGGTACATCCGAAAAAGCAGGAGCGGGAATCATTTTTCCAGAGCGTATCAGACATCCTGCAGGTGAAGAACGCCCCGTTGGGGAAATGGCCGTCGCGGTATATGCCTGCCTTTATGCAGCAGATTGCGGTGAATCTCGGAACAGGAAAGGGACAGTCTAAGCTTTTTGAAATCAATGGAAATGTCTTCTCGGTGAACGGGCCTCCCGGTACGGGAAAGACTACTCTGTTAAAAGAGATCGTGGCCGGAAATATTATCGAGCGTGCAAAGCTTCTCGCAGAATATGACCATCCGGATGACGCCTTTGAGAGGCATTCTTTTCTCTGCGGAGAGGGAAAGGGCGGTTCCTATTATAAATATGTCAGATACTGGAACAGCCTGAAAAATGACAGAATTAATGACTATGGGATACTGGTCGCCTCGTGCAATAATGCGGCAGTGGAAAATGTGACAAAGGAACTGCCGATAGGTGCGGGCATACGGGGAACTCTCCAGCCGGCTTCGGGGGATACGGAAGAACACCGCAGCATGCTGTCTGAGGTAAGTGCGCTCTTTGATCCGGAACAGGCCGAGGATCAGGAGACGATTGGCGGGCAGTGGAAGAAGGACATTTATTTCACCGAGTATGCCAGGAATCTTCTGAACAATGAGGACGCCTGGGGACTGGCCGCCGCGCCGCTCGGCAAAAGGAGCAATCTTGCGGACTTTTATTATAATGTACTCCTTCCGCTGCACAAGGATTTCTACTGGAGCAATTCAGATATTGAAGAGCGGCTTGTGAAGTACACGGCGGCAAAGAAGGCATTCCAAGCGCAGCTTGAGAAAGTGCAGGGAATGCAGAATGAGCTGCAGGGAATCTGCGATCTGGCGCGTGAGAGGAATGCGCTCCGGGCAAAGGACGCCCTCCTGCAGGAGGAGAAGACGCGGCATCAGGCAGAGTATGAAGCGCAGGAATCAGGATTCGAAGCGGAGAAAACCAGACAGGACAGTAAGCTTGCCCGGCTGGACGAAGAGATCCGTTCGGCGCTTGACGCGAAAGAGCAGATCTCTGAGCAGGTGAGAGAGGCACAGAGCAGAGCGGAGGAATTGCCTTCAAAGAAGATAGAGTGGCTGGAAAAGGAGAACGAGGTAAGAGATTCAGTTGGATTTTTTGGACGGCTTTTTCACAGTGCAAAATCTGCAGCGAAGAGCCAGCTGGCCGATGAATATCACCGCGAGGCGGAAAAGGCAGGAATTGAGTATGAACAGGCGCTGGGCGATCTGGAGGAGATCCGGGGAAAGCTGAGCCGGTCTGAACAGATTTACAATGGGAAGATCCAGGAAAAGAACAGAGTAGAATCAGAAATCAGGCGGCAGGAGGACAAACTCCGGGAACTTGGCGTGAAGTTAAAAGAGCTGGAAAGGCAGGCGGAGGATTCGGCGCAGAGACTGAGGGAGATGGAAGCCCTGTATCGTGATACTGTGAATGCATTTACTGGAATGGGAGCTGTGGACTCGGGAGCGGTTCTGGATGAGAATTTAATCAATGACCTGCTCTGCGCGGATGAGAAGGCTTCTGTCAGGGCACAGGTTACGGATCCCTGGTTTACGGAAAGATATAACAGGGAGAGAGAGAAGCTGTTTTACAGGGCAATGAAGCTGAATAAGGAGTTTGTCCTTTCTTCGAAGCGCTGCCGGGACAACCTGATCACCCTTTCCCAATACTGGGGAATGAAGCCGGATGAGAACAACGAGCGTATTACATTTGACAGGAAGGACCGGGAAGCATTTGCGCCGGCGCTTTACCAGACGCTTTTCCTGCTGGTGCCGGTTCTGTCCTCTACGTTTGCTTCGATCGGAACTTTCTTAAAAGATATCAAAGAACCCGGCGCGCTTGGGACGTTGATTGTAGACGAGGCGGGGCAGGCCCAGCCGCAGATGGCCCTTGGCACGCTCTTCCGGTGCCGGAGAGCGGTGATTGTCGGAGATCCGAAGCAGGTTGAGCCGGTGGTGACAGATGATTTGAGGTTCCTGAAAAAATCTTTTGACGACAAAGAGCTGAAACTGTATCAGTCAAAGTCCATATCAGTCCAGAGCTTCGCTGACAGCCTCAATGGATTTGGCACATACCTGGATAATGGGACGGACGAGCCGGAGTGGGTGGGATGCCCGCTGCTGGTGCACAGGAGATGTATCTCGCCGATGTATGATATTTCCAATGAGATCTCATACGGCGGGATCATGAAACAGCAGACGCTTAAGCCGAACAAAGAGAAGGAAAACCGATTTATCTATGACCGGTCCCAGTGGATCAATGTGATTGGGAAAGAAAAAGGACGGAAAGATCATTTCGTTGAGGCTCAGGGGCGAAAGGTATGTGAAATGCTGGAAAAGGCATTCTCAGTAACCGCGGCCCCGGATCTCTATATTATCAGCCCGTTTACATCGGTAGTATATGGGATAAAGCAATACATCAGAAATTATAAGAAGCATCACGGCAGCCTTGCTGAATGCGGTGAGGAGTGGATGGGCGGCCATATAGGCACGGTCCATACATTTCAGGGGAAAGAGGCGGCAGAAGTGATCTTCCTTCTGGGCTGCGATGAGAGCAGGGACGCGTTGGGAGCGGTGAAATGGGTGAATGCCAATATCGTGAATGTGGCCGCGACACGCGCAAAATACAGGCTCTATGTGATCGGCGACGAAGCGGCATGGAAAAATTCGGAGGTGGTGAGCAGGGCAAAAGCCATCATTGATACATTCGCCATCCGTCAGATCAAAGCGATTATGGAACAGGAGCTTACGGAGGAAAAAAGGCGGGAAGCTCTCGCCGAAGCGTCAGCGGCTCTGCCGCCGGCTACTTCCTTCGGCACGGAAATGCCCGGATCCAAAAGCGGTGAGACAGATTACAGCATAGACACTGACGGGCTTCTGGGTGCCCTTGGAGAGCAGTTCATGGAAGAAGAGCTGACTAAGGAGCAGATGATGAGCTTTGGCTTTCAGTCCCCGGATGAACTGAACAGACTCCCCGCGCAGATCAGGGATAATATCCGGCTCGGAATCCGGCTCTACTTCCTGCTGCGGACCGTTTATGAAGTGAATGCGAACCTGGACGCGTCCTGCTGCTCGATCCTGTTCTGCAAAGCGATAGAGCTGCAGATGAAAGAGTGCTTTGGATCAACTCTCCAGAAAGCATTTCCAGACTACGCGATAAGCGGGAAAACGCTTCTTAAAAATGTCCAAATCAGCAAGCTGACCCTGGGGAATTTTGACAGGATTATTAAAGGCAGATGCCAGGAGCTCGCCCGGAGAATGGAAGAAAAAGGCGAGAGCAATTATAACTTCCAATGGTGGCGCCAGTACCAGATCAGGTTGAATAAATGTACAAACCGCCGTAATCTGTGCTGCCATTCCGGCCTGTTTACCTGGGATGATCAGGCGGCGCTGATCACGGAGATATTCCTGGAGGAGAAAGCGAAAGAAGGAAGCGGAGAGTGTGGGACGGCTATGAGAGGACTGCTCTTTGAGGCAGAGGTGGGGAGGAAAATTTAGACAGAAGAAACTGTTGAACAGCTTTTTTCGATATGTTAATATAATGATGTGGTGACAGATTTTCTTGGAATAAGAGAAAATCTGTCATTTTTTGTTTAACAGAGGGAGACAGTAAAAATCGGTAATGCCAGCATTGTCCACAAAGAGGAGACAATCGCAGGAGTCCAGATAGAAAATATATGCAGGAATAGCTGTGAAACGGACTGCGCAGACAGCATGTGTATTTATATTGCAGAATATGATTTCGCATATAATGATAATAAAAATACACAAGTTAAAATTCAAAAGCTAAAATAAAAACCGCTAAAATAAAAATTAGTGTATAGAGGTTGAATTACAAAAAATATTGTGATAAACTGTTTATAAACTATTAATGGTGATGCATATGAACGAATTAATAAAACGTATTTTTGAATTTATCTTGAATAAAGAAGTTATACCTGAAGATTTAATGTATGAGTTTTCTCAGGATACTATGAATTTTGTGCGTAAAAAAGAATGTGAGGATCTGCCTGAGGTATTCGGAGATTTCCAGAGTTATGTGGAATTATTCTGGCATAGCAGAAAATATAATCAAATTCAAAACCCTAAAATAATATATCAAATGGGACAATTATTAGCTTATGTAAATATGATTAGTGATTCAGTGCAGGATGAGGAGGAAGAACTTTCTCTGGAGGATTGTGCAAATAGATGGAAAAACAGATACCCGGTTTTTAAGGCAGTGTATTATGAACGTGGAATCACTCACAAAAAGCTGGCGCAGTTATCTGGATTAAGCCCGTCTTCATTGTCGCAGTTTCTCAGTAAGATTCGCTCGGAAAAGGTCTTTCTTAGCCGGACCATGGGGAGAGAGAAGCATTATTACCTGACTGAAAAAGGTGAAAAAATTTATCATCTGTTAAGTGAAAAGCAGTTATCCCAGGTTTGCAGTACCTATACAAAAGAACTTAATACGGGCATATTAAATGTGCAGGAAACAATTCAGAATATTGAACCGGCTATTACCAATATTTTCATGGCTATTTTGGGGAATGGCAGCTTACCATCCAATACAAACGTGGAAAAAAGAAAAGAAATGGCATTGGCAGATATTATAGATGCGAGGAAATTGATCAGCAATGATGAGGAGGAAATATGGGAGAGAGATTCAAAGACGTGGGAAGTGCTAAGCGGAATATCCTAGAAACATTGAAAACCGCATCAGGAGCTCGCGAAGATATTGCCTTTTTACTTTACCATATAATTGCTGCGGATCCGGGGAATGAAGCTGAAAATCTCAGGTATCTTTTTGAAGTATCGGAAGATGTTGAATCAAATGATGAAGTTCATGTGGAAAAAGTGTTTTCTGAAGAAGAAAAATATAAATTAAAATCCACATATGGAAAAGTCATCAGAGGCGCCGTGGAGTCACTTTTGCAAAAAGGGCTTACGGCAGATCAGTTCTATGCAGAATTATGGGAATTTATTAGTGAAAATAAGATTCTGGATGATGAGAAAGTAAGAGCTTTTGCATTGTTTTATATCTGGATCGACGTAAGGATTCCATATTTTGAACTTGATCCGGGAATGAAGATGTCGAATGAAGAATATCGGAGTTTGTATAAAAAACTGTCATCGTACAGAAAAAAGGCAAGATTTATTCTAAATCTGCCAGGGGCGCAAAGAACAGAACGGGCTTCCCGGCTTCTGGATATGCTGGATGAATTCCAGGACGTCAGAGAGAGAACAGTACTTATGACGCAGATTCTCCGGTTGAGCGATAGAAGTGAAATGCTGCTGGCGCGTCTGCTTAAAGAGCGGGGCGGGGAGATTGAGGAACGGGAAGATAAAGGATAATACCTTATTATCC
>CALWTQ010000024.1 GCA_944384505.1 uncultured Mediterraneibacter sp. | reverse complement strand
TGAAACGCACAACTGGCGCGGCTTGTAGCCTTTCGGCTGCGAAAGCTTTCCGGCCGCGCCTGCTTCTCGCAGCAGCTATATATTCACTGACATCCGATTTGAAAAGCCCAGAAAACAGCCCCATTTCGAGAAAAATTCTGCGGGGATGAAGGATGGCTCTGGATGACTTCGGAAGGGTATTAGTGAAACTTAGAGTTCCAGTGAGGGACGTTAGGGCTGACGGTGGAATTGTTTGAGCGGATACGCGAGTTGTCCACCGTCAGTCCTTGCATTTAGTCCGTCACTGGAACTCTTAGTTTCACTTATATCCCTGGAGCGGAATCCAGAGCCATCCTTCATCTCCGCAGAATACGTCTCAGAAATAGCCCCTGTTTTCGAACGTTTTGCATTCGGACATTAGTGAACTTTATAGCTGGAATCCCCATTTTTGTTGAGGGGTACGTATTTGCTGTGATATACTGAAACGGTATATGGGAGGGTGAAAAGGATGCTTACGGTTCTGATTGTTGACGATGAGAAGCTTGAGAGAAACGGGATTAAATTTCTTTTGAAACGGGAAGAGGAGGAGTTCCGTATTATAGAGGCGGTAAATGGAAAGGACGCGGTTGGAAAGCTGGCGTCCGATCATGTGGATATCCTGCTCTCGGACGTGAAGATGCCGTATATGAACGGCCTTGAACTGTCGGGGTATGTCAAGGAGCATTATCCGGACGTTGAAATTGTTATTTTCAGCGGGTATAATGAGTTCTCTTACGCCCGGGAAGCGCTCCGGTACGGCGTGGTGGATTATGTGCTAAAGCCGGTAGATCCGGACGAGTTCCACCGGACGATGGAGCGTGTGAGGAGGCATATTGCAGAGCGCCGCAAGAAGGAGGAAGAGCAGGGACGTCAGGAGGATTATTTAAAGAAATATTTTCTGCAGGAGTGGATTTACACGGGAAGCAAAAAAAGCAAGGAGAATCTGGCGGCGCTGACCGCTGATCCCGGCGATATCCTAAACCGATGTACAAGGATGATTCTGGCAGGGGCGGCCAGCGCCTTTTTTGAGACGGAGGAAGATCATTTTACCGGAGATTTGAGGGAGAGACTGCAGCGGGAGATGTATTATGTCAATCTTAATTCGAATGAGTCTCTGTTCCTGTTTACAGAAAAGTATGCGGATTATGGAGAGCTGGCCAACAGCCTGTATCAGTTTTTCTATCGTCAGTACGACTGTGAGTGTTACTTTGCGGTCAGCCGCCCTCTGGAGGGATGGAGAGAACTGCCGGAAGAATTCCGGCAGTTGGAAAGCCTTATGAGCGGCCAGTTCTATCAGCCGGACAAGCATATCATGCAGAACGGTCAGCCGGAAAACATGGCGGGCAAGGTGACAGAGCCGGATTCAGAACTGACAGAGCAGATATCAAAAGATATCCAGTATAAAGACGTAATACATCTGCGCCAGGATTTTCAAAGGCTGGAGCAGAAATACCGCCAGGAGAAAACATATTCTGAAATGTATGTCAAGTTTGTATTTTCCGGCATAGTGAAAGAAATCTATGAACAGTTTCCGGAGGCCGGAGAAAAAGAGCTGGCTAAAAAAGTGGATAAGATGTATCGCTGCAGGCAGATCGGCGATCTCCTGGACATTGTAAGCGAGTCGATTACAGAGCTTGAGCGGTATCTTAAGGAGCAGAAAGGCGGTTCCAGAAAAGAGGTTGTGCAGGTGAAAAATTATATCCTGCACCACTACAATGAAAATAACTTAAGTCCGGAGAATCTGGCGGCCAAGGTATATCTGTCACCGGGATATTTAAGCACAGTATTCAAGGAGGAGACAGGCGTTACTATGAACCGGTTTGTCCGGGAGGTTCGGATGAACAAGGCCAGGGAGCTGCTTGAAAATACAAATATGAAGATATCGGGGATCAGTGAGAAAGTGGGATTCTCAAGCAGTACATATTTCTGCAGGAGTTTCCGGGAATTCTTCGGCGTGTCTCCGGAATCGTGCAGGAAAGGACAGACTGCAGATGAAACGAACAGACAAGAGGTTTAAAAATCTTAAATACCGCTATAAAATTACACTGCTTGTACTGGCGGCAGGCCTTCTGCCTGTTATTATCATGGCTGTCTACTATCTGCGGGGAATGATACAGAAGGTGCAGGCCCAGGAAGCGGGAAACATGGAAAGCATAATCGAGCAGGCGGCAGATACAATGACCAATCAGGCCAATATCTATGAGAATCTGATGAACTACCTCTCGTATTCAAGAGAGCTGCGAGATATAGTGAAGATGACGCCTCAGTCAGACTATCTTACCTATCTGGAGTATGTCAACGTGATTGATCCGCTGCTCCAGATGCCACAGGTTTATCACAATGAGATAGAAGGAATTACACTCTATGCTGAGAGTATTGAAGTGGAGCACGGAGATATGCTGCTGCCCCTTTCGAGGGCAGAAAGTGAGAGCTGGTATGCCAGGCTTAAGGATACTTCAAAGATGCAGTGGACAGTGATGCGGGGACCGTCGCGGCGAATTACTATTTCCCGGAGGTTCTATGAGGATCAGGAGAGCAATGCCGTACTTGCCATGGTCCTGGATTATGACTCTATGCTAAAGCCGTTTACTGACTGTCTTACAGAGAATGCAGGAGGTCTGATCCTGGATGCAGATGGCAGCGTAGTGTATTCCGGAACTGTTATGGAGGAGAAATATCAGCCCGAGGAGCCGGAATCCTATGCTTATATTCAGGAGAATTACCAGTGCTATACAAGAGAGATGGACTCGTCTGGATGGCGGCTCTGCCTGTACCGTCCCAATGAACTTATCACAGACTCGGTACACAGCCTGATTCTGCAGAGTCTTCCGGTTCTTCTGCTGTGTACATTTGCCCTTGCGGCGGCCGGGTACTTTTTCTCAAAAGAAATGGTACAGCCGTTAGAGCGGCTGACAGAGAATATGAACCAGATCCAGCTGGGATTCAGAAAGGTGACAATAAGCAGTGACTCCCAAGATGAAGTGGGCGTTTTGATTCGTTCTTTCCGCAGGATGATGGACGAGATGAATCGTCTGATCTACGAAGTATATGAGAGTAAGATCAAACTTCAGAATACAGAGATGAAAGCGCTGCAGGCGCAGATCAATCCTCACTTTCTCTACAATTCACTCTCTATTATCAATTGGAAAGCACTGGAAGCCGGGCAGGAGGACATAAGCAAGGTGACGCTCGCCCTGTCCACTTATTACCGGACAAGCCTCAACCGCGGGGAGACAATGACGACAGTAGAAAATGAGCTCAGCAATATCCGGGCGTATTTAAGGATTCAGCTGATCATGCATGACGACAGCTTTCGTGTGGTAGAGGAGGTTGATATGGGAGCGGCAGGATATCGGATCCCCAAGCTGATCCTGCAGCCTCTTGTCGAAAATGCGATTGACCACGGACTTGACATGGTGGAAAGAGAGAATAAAACACTGTGGCTGGTAATACGCCAGGAAGAGGAGTCGCTTTTATTTGAAGTTCGGGATAATGGCGCCGGAATGGAACAGGAGAAAGCAGATGAGATCCTGGCCTATCATTCAAAGGGGTACGGTCTGAAAAATGTTTATGACAGGATACAGGTGCTCTGTGGAAAAGAAGGTCATATGAAAATAATAAGCAGCGTGGGAGCGGGGACGCGGATACAGATTATCGTGCCGAAAAGAACAGAGGAAAACAGATGAAAGAGATAGAAAAATATGCAAGAGCGGGATTAGCCGCAGTCTGTGCTGCATGTGTTCTGGCTTTAACTGCATCCTGCCAGAACAGTTTGCCAGGGCAGAGCAATGAGTCCCAGCCGGGCGGTGATGCAAGGGCAAAAGAAAATCAGTGGACAGAGGCAGAAACCACACCACTTGGAAAATATCCGGAGACAGTGGTATACACACTGGGAAAGATCGCGGGCGCGAATAATGCGAATCTTCCGGTGGGAGATACATTTGAGGACAATGCTTATACAAGATATCTGAAAAATATCCTGAATATACAGAATGAAAATGTTTTCGCCCTGGAGGCGGACGGTTCCTATGAAGAGGCCCTGGAGGCTGCTATTTCTGACAGGGATATTCCTGACGTAATGATCGTTAATGGCAGAGATAACCTGGCGCGGCTGGTGAAATACGGTCTGGTGGAAGATCTGACAGAGGTCTACAGACAGTGTACAACCGATACGATAAAGGAGATGTATTCCAGTTACGGAGACTCGCTGCTGGATTCGGCTACATTTGACGGGAAATTATATGCTTTTCCTAATACGGAGATTGATGACGGGGCCATGCTGCTTTGGCTGCGGGTGGACTGGATCAGAGAACTGGGGCTTGAAGAACCGTCGACAATGGAAGAGGCCATGGATGTGATAGAAGCTTTTGTGAAAAATGACGTGACCGGAGGCGGAGAGACTGTGGGACTTGCCTGCAGTACAGGGCTGATTGCAGGATCGGATGAGACTTACGGTGTGGACGCAATATTTACAATGTATGGCGCGGCTCCGGAGAACTGGATCCTAGGGAGCAGCGGTCAGATAGAGTACGGCTCTCTGACCCGGGAGACAAAAGAGGCTCTGGGATATCTCCATGAGTTGTACGAGAGGGGAGTTCTTGACTCACGTTTCCTTCTCAGAAAAACGGAGAATATAGACGATCTTGTCGCAGAAGGGAAATGCGGGGCTGTGTTCGGACGATGGTGGGCTCCGAACAATCCGTTGATCTATTCATACGATGCGGATCATTCTGCTGACTGGAAACCTTATTTTTTTACAGCGGAAGAAGAAAACCAGGTACAGACTTTTGTCTCCTATGACAACATGATGTACGTCGTGGTGAGAAAGGGATATGAGCACCCGGAGATCGTGGGAAAATATGTGAGCGCCATTTTTGATCATGCGCGGTATGAGGATGACCAGTACGCCGGAGAAGTAAATGAATACTTTGCCATTAACGTAGATCCAACTGCAAGGCCGATGAACATTAATGTAGACTACAAAGACGCTCTGTACCGTTCCGGGGAAAATATTAGAAAGGCGCTTACAAATGAGATCAGCATCACGGAATTATCCGGCCTGGAAAGATCCTACTACGATACATGCCGCTCCTTTATCGGAGGGAATCTTACAACAGCCAACGGCTGGGCGGCATATACATCCAGAGTGACAGCTGTTGACACTCTGATTGATGGCGGAGTAAAGGAGGAGGTTCTTCTCTACATAGGCGATGTGGACGCCGAGATTCCCGAGGAGCTTCAAGAGATGGAGCAGCAGGCATTCCTTCAGATTATCACAGGGGAGAGGCCGCTGGATTATTTTGATGATTTTACAGAACAGTGGTATGAAAATGGCGGGGCTGACCTGACGGAGAGTGTGAGAGGCGGGTGAGAGACGCCTGCCCAGGTGCTTGTATAACTCTTGGTTCCATGGTAGAATAAATCTCATATATACTATGAAAAGAAGGGAGCCCTATAATGAAGAGAGATAATAGAAGAAACAAGAAATACGCTTCATGCATACTGGCGCTGCTTCTTATATTGCTGACGGTATGTATTACCGGCGGCTGCGGGAAGAGTGATGAGTCCCAGTTTCAGACGCTTGATGATTTCAAACACGCGACGATCGGCGTACAGACGGGAACGACGCACGAAGCAAGGGCCAGGGAGCTTTTTCCTGACGCGGAGATTAAAAACTATACAACGGTTGCCGATCTGGTGCTCAGTCTTCAGCAGGGAAAGATCGACGGTTTTATTAAAAATGATTTCTTTGTGCCTGTCGCGCAGAGAGATCTGGACTGGATTGACTGTATTCCGGAATCCATGGAAGATATTGAAACCGGCGTGGTATTCAATAAGAGTGAGAAGGGGGAAGCTCTGAAAGAGCAGATGGACGCCCTGATCGACACGCTGAAAGCGGACGGGACTCTGCAGGCTATGGAGGAACTGTGGTTCGGAGAGGAAGAGCCGGATGTTACTCTTGACTACAGTGACCTGACCGGAGAGAACGGGACGATCCGATACGTGCTGTGCGCGGAACAGAAGCCGTTCGCATATATGAAGGACGGACAGTATATCGGATATGATGTGGAACTGGTTGTCCGTTTCTGCAGGGAGTATGGCTATGGCCTGCAGATAGAAAATGCTGCGTTCAGCAGCCTTGTACCGGGGGTTGTGTCGGATAAGTATGATCTGGCAGCGTCCGGCGTGACTATAACAGAGGAGCGCGCGGAGAGTGTCCTGTTCTCTGAACCTGATTACGAGGGCGGCGTTGTGATGGTGATTAAGGGGCAGGGCAGTGAACAGGGCTTCCTCTCCTCGCTGGGTGAGAGCTTCCAGAAAACATTTATCCGCGAGAACCGCTGGGAGCTGTTTGTGGAAGGAATCGGGATCACTCTTCTGATCACGGTTGTGGCTGCAGTCGGCGGCACGGTTCTCGGATTCGGCCTTTACATGCTTTCCCGCGGAGGCAATAAGATTGTGCTGGCAGTGGGAGCTGTTTATACGAGGATTATCGCGGGACTTCCGGCCGTGGTGCTTCTGATGATCCTGTTCTTTGTGGTGTTCGGAAGCAGCAGTATAGACGGTGTGTGGGTAGCGTCAATCGGATTTGCCCTGATTACGGGCTCCTTCGTATATAAGAACATGGGCCTCAGCGTAAAGGGAGTGGATTACGGTCAGACAGAGGCTGCGCTTGCCCTTGGATATACAGACAGACATGCGTTCTTCCGGATTGTGCTGCCGCAGGCTATGAGACAGTTTATGCCGGCTTACCAGGGAGAGATGGTTTCCCTGCTGAAATCCACAGCGATTGTAGGCTATGTCGCGGTGGAGGATCTGACGAAGGTCAGTGATATTATCCGGAGCAATACATACGAGGCATTTTTCCCGCTGATCGCGACCGCGGTGATCTATTTCATCCTGACATGGGTTATCGCTATTCTGATCGGCAGGATTGATCTGAAATTTGACTGGAAACGACGTGATAAAGCCAGCATTCTGAAAGGGGTGAAATTATGATTACAATCAACCATCTGAAAAAAGCGTATCCGAATGTTACGCCCCTCAAAGATGTAAATACGACGATTAACAGAGGAGACGTGATCTCTATAATCGGGCCTTCCGGAACAGGGAAATCTACCCTGATCCGCTGCATTAATATGCTGGAGACGCCCACGTCAGGAGAGATCATCGTGGACGGAGAGACGATCACGGACCCGAAGTGTCAGCTGGATAAGGTGCGTCAGAAAATGGGCATGGTATTCCAGTCTTTTAACCTGTTTAACCATATGACTGTGATTGAGAATCTGATGGCAGCCCCCATGGATCTTCTCGGGAAGAGCAGACAGGAGGCCTATGACAGGGGGATCGAGCTGTTAAGGACGGTCGGCCTTGCGGATAAGGCGCTGAACTATCCGGATGAGCTCTCCGGAGGGCAGAAGCAGCGTGTTGCCATTGCCCGTACCCTGGCTATGGATCCGGAGATCATCCTGTTTGACGAGCCTACATCCGCTTTGGATCCCACTATGGTGGGCGAGGTTGAGGCAGTCATCCGTTCACTTGCCAAAAAAGGGCTGACCATGATGATTGTTACCCATGAGATGCGGTTCGCCCGTGAGGTGGCGAACCGGGTGTTCTATATGGACGACGGCGGCATCTACGAGGACGGGACTCCGGAGCAGATCTTTGACCATCCGCAGAAGGAGCGCACGATCCGCTTCATCCGCCACCTGAAAGTATTTGAGGAGAAGATCACTTCCCATGACTTTGACTTTATCGGGCTGGTGGGCAAACTGGAGGAGTTCGGCCGCAAGAACCAGGTTTCCCAGAAGACGATCTACAGGATGCAGCAGGTGTTCGAGGAGATCTGTGTGCAGATCATTCTTCCGGAGCTTACGGGAGATTTCAATATGGTCTTTGCGGTAGAATATTCACCCGAAACAGAGGCTTTAAGCATGCGGTTTACCTATGACGGAGAGCGTTTTGACCCGCTTGAATCGGACAATCAGCTATCCCTGCGGATTGCTCAGCGGTCGGCGGACAGCATAGAATATGAGTACGGAGAAGAGTACGGAAACAAGGTTACGGTTACAATCGGTGCATAATAAAAAGAAAAGGGGCATTTCCGGCCGGGCGTCGGAGATGCTCCTTTTTTTAAACAGTCACAGTTCTGTGATAATCTGTCCTGCCTGTTTTTTGCTCATGCTGCCTGTGGTATAATTTTTCAATAATTGTACGCTGCGCAGTTTGGGCTGACTTTGACGGCCCGTCCCGCTTTGTGGGGATTATACTGGAAAGCTGCGGTCTGGAGAGAAAATTGGAAAGGAAAGAATATGCAGAAAATCTTAGTAGTTGAGGATGACTGGGAATTAAACCAGGGCATTTGTTATTTTTTAAGAGAAGAAGGATATGCTGTGTCGGCGGCGCATTCAATATCGGAAGGCAGGAAGGCTTATGAAGCGGACGGCGCGGATCTCATCCTGCTTGATGTGAATCTGCCGGATGGGGAGGGATTTGAATTCTGCGGATGGGTGAAGAATAATTCCTGTGTGCCGGTTCTTTTCCTGACTGCCCGGGATCTGGAGGAGGACGCATTAAAGGGATATGAAATGGGAGCGGAGGATTATGTGACAAAGCCTTTTTCCATGAAGATCCTGCTAAAGAAGATCAGCGTGATATTGAAAAGGAATCAAGAAGATCAGGGACGGATATTTGACGATGGTTTTTTAAAGATTGACGCGGCGCGCGCGAAGGTGGAAATAAGCGGAAGCCCCTGCCCTGTGACTCCGACGGAATTCCGTCTTCTCCAGGAATTCTTGTCCCACAGAGGACAGCTTCTGACCTATGACGTACTTCTGGACCGACTGTGGGACGGAGGAAGCCAGTTCGTAGACAAGCATGCCCTGGCGGTCAATATCAACCGGCTCAGAGGCAAGATCGAGGATGGGGAACACAAATATATTTCAAATGTATATGGGATGGGGTATCAATGGATTGGTCAGTAATCACAGCGATCTGCGCCGCGGCGGCCGCGGCGGTCATGGGATGGCGGCTGCGCCGGTTAAAGAAGGACGTCTGGGAGTTCGCAGATTCTCTGGAGCAGAACCTGGACGCAGTCATCCGGGGGCAGGAGCCGGAGGAAATCCAGGGGATGGATGACTCCCTCCTGGGAAAGGTCAATGAAAAACTGCACAGGGTGAATCATATCCTGGAGAAGAAGGATCAGGAAACGCAGCAGAATAAAGAACAGATAAAGGAACTGATCTCGGACATTTCTCATCAGACGAAAACGCCACTTGCCAACCAGAAGATCTATCTGGAGATCTTAAAGAGCAGACAGCTTCCGCGGGATATTATGGAGATTGTGGACAAACTGGATCATCAGACAGATAAGCTGGACTTTCTCTTTAAGAGCATGGTGAAAATGTCCCGCCTGGAGACAGGGGTAATTCAGATCAGGAAAGAAAATGAGGATCTGACAGAAACAATAGGAAGAGCGGTGTCCGCTATCGTCCCTGCGGCGGAGGCAAAAGAGATCCGTCTGTCAGTGTCTGTGGAAAACCATTCTGCGCCGGCAGAATCAAAGGGAAAACTGATAACGCCTCATGACGGGAAATGGACGGAGGAGGCAGTGTATAATCTGCTGGATAACAGTGTGAAATATACAGAAAAAGGCGGCAGTATAGAGATCTTCATGGCAAAAAGAGAGATATTTACGGAGATTCATGTGAGAGATACAGGGAAAGGAATCGCCCTGGAGCGCCAGGCTCAGATCTTTACCAGGTTTTACCGGGAGCCGGAAGTGCACGGGCAGGAGGGCGTTGGAATCGGCCTCTATCTGGCGAGGAAGATTGCAGAACTGCAGGACGGATATATCCAGGTGAGGTCCAAGCCGGGGAAGGGATCGGACTTCTGCATATATCTGCCTAATCATTAGTTGATGCGCAATGAAGGATTTTCACAGTTTTGTGATTCTTTGGAAATGAGACTGGTTTGTGATTTTCATCAGCTATTCTGGACTCAGAAAGGAGGAAGCGCCGGTATCTGCCGGCGCGGATGAATATGAAGGATCAAATTGTTAGAACAGAAGGGCTGAAAAAATATTATCGTCTTGGGGAGAATATAGTGAAAGCCCTGGACGGAGTGGATTTCTCCGTAGAAGAACGTGAATTTGTGGCTATTATCGGCAGATCGGGAAGCGGAAAGAGTACGCTGCTTCATATGATCGGCGGCCTGGACGTCCCCACTTCAGGAGAGGTATATGTGGACGGAAAACGGCTGTCAGAGATGAACAGAGAGCAGCTGGCCATTTTCCGCAGAAGAAAAGTGGGATTCATCTTCCAGAATTATAACCTGGTGCCTGATCTGAGCGTATATGATAATGTGGTTCTCCCGGTTGAACTGGACGGGAAAAGAGTTGACCGGCATTTTGTAAGGGAGATCCTGGAGCTGCTTCATCTGGAGGAAAAGCAGGACGCCCTGCCGGGCATGCTCTCCGGAGGACAGCAGCAGAGAGCCGCCATCGCCCGGGCAGTAGCGTCAAAACCCAGCATTATCCTTGCCGACGTAAAGTAGAGGAAGGAATAGGAGCGTGTATTAAGTGTATCCAGTTGAAAAAGAGAAAAAATAAGAACAGGATACACAGACAGTTTGGAAATTTGTGTATACAGTAAATATTGAGAGAGTGATAATCAGCATTAGGGAGAGGATACCCTGAGAGCTGATTTTTTCATTTATAGATTAAAATTAAGAAAGCAGTGTGGAGGAAAGAAAACAGATGAGAGAAGAAATATATCAGATCAGGCGTCCCGGGCATATCCTGTTCGGAGATCCATTATGCTTGGAGAACAAGGAACGTTTTAAAAATGTACTGATTGATTATAGGCCGGAAAAATATTTTGACACAAGGCTGGTCTTGAAAGAAGAGCCGGATCCGGAAGATGGAAGATTTATTCTGAAATATATGGACTTATATTTCGCACCATCACAAGACCTGAAGATTTACATGAATAGCAGGATGTATGAAGGGCAACAGACCGAGTCCAAAGGTGTTGCGGTAGATACGGCGAGATACCATATAGAAGTGGACGGACGGGAACTAGATATACATACAGGTGCTGACGGATGGTGGGGCAGTTTTACAGAGTTTTACCGTACGGATGGAAATAGAAAAATTTCCGATGCGGCAATCCTCAGTATTTATGTCCCAGAAGAAACAAGTTTTGCATGGATGAAGCAGAATGCAAGGTATCTTTTCGGGGAACTTCGCAATATAGAAAACACACGAAGGAAACCGACAGAACGAGGTGCGAGATAGCTTTTGTCACTATCTTCCGGTTTTCCGCCAGTCTTTTTGTCAAGTATGGTGGATAGCTTTCTTTCCCTGTTGCAGGTATTGTCCCTTAGTGAATAAGGCTGTGCCGTATGAAGGGAGAGAAAGACTATGCAGGAAAAGCTAGATGCGTTATGGCTGGAGATACTTGAACCGCAGATAGACGGAAAAGTAGTTTCTTACCTGAGCAGCCGCCATCCGGACTATAAAAAATTGAGGTGCAGACAGGAAGAGTTAGTTAAGAGGTATCCCACGATTATTGCTCTGGAAATCGGCGATGATGAAATCAGTTTAAACAAAGAGGAACATCGGGCACTCAGGGAGTACATGGACAATCAGACCGAAATGGAGGTGTTGGAAAAATCATATAGTGTTTATTATGCCCAGGCTGCGATGCTTTCCTATAAAGAACTGTTGAAAAAGCTGTATCAGGAGATAAACCGGGAAGAAAAATGCAAGGAAGATGAAGGTGGTGAGTCGGAAGATACAGCACATGAATAAAAAAGACAGCAGCGACATCAAGAACATAAGAGAGAAACAGGACGGGGAATTCGATCCCGTCCTGAAATATTTTTGACGGGTATAAAGAAAATGAGAACAAGAAAATCTGAAAGCAGACGATGATCTGCATTTTAGCAGGAGGATGTATGAGAGATTACAGAGTGAAGACAAGAGTAGAATTATCAACCGGAATTCCGGAAGGCGAATTTAATCTGTAGATGTTCGAAAAAACAAAGAAGCAGATGATGGAGAAGATTACGGATATCATGAAAGGGAATGACTTGCTGTCTTACTATATAGAAGGTGATTTATCGTTCCATTTCTGCGGTTATAAAATGTGTCTGGAATATATTTTTACATGCCATGATGACAGTAGAAAAGAAGCAGAAAGTTTTTCCAGATATGGCATAGAAAGAATACGGAGTGATTTGGAAGAAAACGGATATAAGATTGATCATATATACTGTCGTGCAAAGACGATAGATAAGAAGGAAATCTAACGGCTTGAGGGAAGGTTCTCCTAAATGTACAAAATATTCCCAGATAGTGAGCAAAGCTGTTACTATCTGCCAATTTAGAGACGATTCTTTTGTAAGATTGTGTGGATAGCTTTCTGCTCATCCTTGGAGTATGGTTGTTGCCAGAATGGAGGTGACAACGTGAAATTGAAACGGGATAAGATATGGGCAGAGATGTTTGAAGTCGTATTTGACCAGAGGGTTGTCCGGTATCTCCTCAAAAGTAATCCGGAGTATCAGGAACTCTTAGACAAGAGAAGTCTCCTTTTGAGGGAGTATCCAGTCCTGGACAGGTTGTGGGATGAAGAGGCAGAAATCTTTCTGACAGAGGAAGAGCATAAGGCATTTGGCAATTACATGAATCTGAAATCAGATGTGGAAGCTCTGGAAAGAGAATACTTTTACTTTCTCGGACAGGCGGATATGCGGGATCTTAACAGGCTGCTGACTGACCTGTCGGAAGAAAGCAACGCACCGGATGCAGGGAATCGACGGATGAGTATTCTGGAGCATTTGAAGGATGGACGCATGGACGATGCAGACCGGGAGTTCCTAGAGAATGCGGAGTTTCGCCGGCGAAGGGAACAGGCAGATGAACTGGGAAAAAGGCTGGATGAAATGCATCTTTCTAAAGAGACAAGGCAGGCGGTAGATGAATATATATCAGCGGTGGAGGCAGAGTGGCTGTACTATGGGGAACTTGCCTATCGATATGGGATAGAAGATATGCTGACATTATTGAAGCAATAGCAAATGAAGAAATGAGAGACTGTTCCGACATCTGGAGCGGTCTTTCGTTATGTAAGGAGAAAAATATATGAGCAGAGAATTGAAAATGACGAAAGAGGAGTTCTGGCATCTGATCGATGAGATGAGAGCAGCCTGCGGCACAGACATGGCGAAAGAAGAGCATTGGATCGTTGAACGGCTGAAGACGATGGGATCGGAACAGATCATAGGTTTCCAATGCATTTTTCTGAGTTATCATGATGCGGCGGATAAATATGGACTATGGAGTGCAGCAAGCGTAGTAGCAGGAGAATGTTCGGATGATGGCTTTATGGATTTCCGGTCATGGCTGATCGCACAGGGAGAGAAAAACTATTATGACGTACTGAAAGATCCGGATCAGCTTTCCCATATAAAAATGGACGAATACTGTTTTTTTGAGAGAATGTATTCTGTAGGATACCGTGCATATGAGCAGGCTACCAAGAAGAAACCTTATGATATTTGTCCAGACGAGATGGTCAAAAGATATTCAGCGGAAGTCACAAAAGATATTGTGTATCATCCGCTGATCGAATATCCGATGGACTTGAAAGAAACATCAGTTGCATTTCCTCTTATATGCAGGAAACATAACGTAAAAGAATGGCCGGGATACAACAGCGGAAGAACGGCTTGGAATTTAAATAACCCACGTATCAAGGAATTATGGGAGCAGGGAAAAAGAGAGGTAAAGAAACAGAAGAACAGGAATGAGAGTGTCAGATAGGAGTGATGAAATCGGTGATCATAGGGATTGACCATGGCTATTCTGCCATGAAAACAAAGCACTGCTGTTTTCCCTCCGGCGTATCGGCGTATGAACATGAGCCATATACGAACCGGGGAGTCCTGCAGTTTGAAGGGAAATACTATGTGTGCGGAACCGGACGGCAGCCGCTGATCCGCACGAAAACGGAGAACCAGAACTATTACCTGCTGACTTTGGCGGCAATCGCACAGGAGATCCAGTTCCGGGGTGCTTCGCCAAAGGCGGACGTGGTGTTGGCGGCAGGACTGCCGCTCACCACGTTCGGCAGGGAAAAGAAAAATTTCAGGGAATATCTGCTGGGAAAGAAAAATCCGGCTGTGTTCCAGTACGAAGGGATCGCCTATGAGATTCGCATCTCGGATGTAAAACTGTTCCCACAGGGATATTCTGTCATGGCAATCCGGCCAGATGTGTTCGCCGGGGAGCCTTCCGTGCTTCTGGCAGATATCGGCGGCTGGACGCTGGATATCATGCGGCTGGACAATGGTGTTCCAAACGCCGCTACCTGCCGCAGCCTGGAACTGGGTGTGATCCGCTGCCAGGAGGAAGCAATGGAGATTGTCCGACGGGATACCGGGCTGTCTGTGACGGACGCCCAGGTGGAGCGCGTCCTTAGTGGTAAGCAATGCAGTGTCTCGGAAGATGCAATACGACTGATCCGGCAGACGGGAAGAAATTATATTCAGAGGATTTTGTCTGCGATCATGGAGTGCGGCTTTGATCTGCGGGCAATCCCGTCCGTGGTTCTCGGTGGCGGAGCGGAGCTTTTTAGACGGTATGTGACGCCCCAGGACCGCCTGTGTCGGCTTGTTACCCTGCCGGACGTAAATCTGAACGCTGCCGGGTTTGAACGGCTTGCAGAGCAGATGTCGAAACGATGAAACGGCCCGTTTTTTCTTTTCGACCGAACCTGAAGAATCCTGATCACAGGAAAGCCTGGGAAACGCTGCTGGATGTTCCGGAAAGAGAAAAGACAGCATATCTGGTCCATGCGATCCTGGCGTATGAGCAGACGGCTTCATTGGAAGATGTGATCCGCAGAGCTGTCCGGGAAGAGATGCAGGGCATGTATATACAGGCAGACACAGAAAAATCGGAACATACAGATACGGACAATGTTCCGGAAGAAATGATAGAGTTCCTGTCGATGCTGCAGGAAGAATGAGAGGTAGAGATGGCAAAGATACTGACAGTAGATGTTCCAGAACCAATGCTACGGGAACTGGATCAGATAGCAAAACGGGAATCAAGGCGATTGGGAAAAGAGGTGACGGCAGGCCAGTTGGCAGAGAAAGCTGTCCGGCTTTATATCCGCCACATGAGGAAACAACAGAGGGAAAATCAGCGGTAACAAATGATTTGAAAGGGGTGATGCCTACTGAAAGAGGAAGATTTCCATGTCATGAAAAGTGCTGCATTTGCAGGCGATGTATTTGTTGCATCTGATGAATAGCTTTCACAGAGGCTTTGGGATATGTTGTATGTAACAAAAGGAAAGGAGACATACAGCATGGAAACCAAGAACATATGCGGAAAGATCCCCATTGAACTGCATGAAAAAGTACGGCAGGAATTAGAGGGAACGGAGATGACGATCCCACAGTTTTTAACAGCGGTGATCACAGAACATTTTGAAAGCAAAGGAGTGGAAAAGATGGCAGCAAGGACATTAGCGGTACAGGTATCAGAGGAACTGTTCATAAGATTCAACGAGAGGTATGAGAAAGAAAAACAGCAGAGACCGGGAAGATTCAGTAAGAAAGACTTTCTCATCGAGATCATCACGCAGGCACTGGATGCCGCAGATGAGAGAGAACTGGAAGAACAGGAAGAGGATACGCCGGCAGAAGAAGATCTGGATATCATCTCCGGAGAAACGGACGATGAAGAACAGGAACCAGAGGAAGCTGCTGGGGAAGCCGAGACAGATGAATCGGAAGATGAAGACGAAATCGCAGAAGAAGCTGAAGATGAACAGCCATCGGAGAGCATCATGGAAGGACTTGGCATGGAAGAGGAAGAAGGTTACAGAGAAGATCCAGAGGATCTGTAGACAGCGTAAGCAGATACAGATCAGAAAGAGTACGGGGCTGCCCGTACTTTTTTTTGTGAGGAAGGAGTGGTGGCGAAAACAATAAGATTTTTTGATGCGTTCAGCGGTGTAGGCGGTTTCCGGGAAGGATTGACCAGAGCAGGCGGTTTTTCCTGTGTCGGACACTGTGAGATTGACAAATATGCAGAGCAGAGTTACCGTCTGCTGTTTGATACGGAAGGAGAGTGGTACTGCGATGACGCAAGAAAAATGCAGCCAGATGACATGCCCGACTTCGAACTTCTGTGCGGAGGATTTCCTTGCCAGGCTTTCTCAGTTGCTGGAAAAAGAGCCGGATTCGCAGACCCGAGAGGAACTCTCTTCTTTGAGATTGCCCGTGTGGTTAGAGGGAAACGACCTGGATATCTTTTACTTGAAAATGTACCCGGACTGCTATCGCATAACAAAGGCGAGACGTTCCACACGATCCTCTGTACGTTATCGGACCTGGGGTATCACGTGGAATGGCAGGTGCTTAACAGCAAGGATTTCGGAGTCCCTCAGTCCAGAAAAAGAGTGTATCTTGTCGGATATCTTGATGAAAGATGTGCCGGAAAAATATTACCTTTCACGGGAACAAACCGAGCGTCTCTTATACAAGTCCTTCCGGGCTGTCAGGGGAGTCGAGTCTACTCCGCCGAAGGAGTGAGCTGTACACTGACTTCCGGCGCCGGAGGCATGGGAGGCAAGACCGGTCTTTATGACGTTGGAGTGCCGATTAAAGAAAATACGAAGAAAGGCTACAAGATGGCATATGAGGGTGACAGCATTGACCTTGCTTATGCAGAGCAGAACACCAGACGGGGCAGAGTGGGGCATAAGATCGCCCATACTCTGACGACAGAGAGCACCCAGGGAACGGTTCATTTTGTGGATCTGGATCATCGGCTGCGGGTGACAGAGGAAGCCAGGTGTCTGACTACCCGTCAGGATGAGATCGGCGGCAGGCATTTAGGAGAGCGTTCCGGAGCGTTGGAAGAGACAGGTCCCAGAGCAATTTTAAGTCCGGAGAAGAAGCATACCAGGCAGAATGGGCGGAGGATGAAGGAGCCAGAAGAGCCGATGTTTACCCTGACAGCGACTGACCGCCACGGTGTATGCTATAAAGGCCGCATCCGAAGGCTGGCCCCGAGAGAATGTTTCCGCCTGCAGGGATACCGGGATGAACAGATTGATAAGATCCTGGCAGTGACCTCGGATGCGCAGGCGTATAAGCAGGCGGGAAATGGGGTGACGGTCAATGTGATCGAGGCAATCGGAAGACGGATCCGGGAAGTACATGAATCTTTGCAGGAAGAAGGTGTTCAGAGATCGACTTAAAGGAGCAATGCTTCGGTACAGAGATTGAGATGACCGGCTTGACGCGGGAACAGGCGGCGAAAGCAGTGGGGGCGCTGTTCGGATCCATTCCATATTATATCGGTACTTATTATGAGACTTGGGGTGTGAAGGATCCTCTGGGTAAAGAATGGAAGTTCACATACGATAGCAGTATCAACGCCGAAAGACGACGGAATGGGCAGTGGGTATCGGCAACCTCGGAATACAGAACGGAGATGGTCAGCCCCAAGCTAACCTACGAAGAGATGGGAAAGCTGCAGGAGGTTGTCCGGTGTCTGCGGAAGAAGGGGGCGAAGGTAAATTCCTCCTGTGGGATGCATGTCCATGTGGACGCCTCCAACCATACGCCCCGGAGTCTGAAGAACGCCCTGACAATCATGTACTCCAAAGAGGATATCCTGTTTAAGGCACTCCAGACCAACCCGGCTAGGGTGAACCGATGGTGTCAGAGAGTCCGGGAGGACGTGTTGGAGGATATCCGAAAGATGCCTTCCGGGACAATGCGGATGGATGAATTCCGGCGAAGATGGTATCAGGACCGGCAGAGAGGCGTAAGCCACAGCCATTATGACGATACCAGGTATTATGCGCTGAACTTACATGCAGTGTTTGATAAGGGAACGGTGGAGTGGCGGTGCTTTAACAGTACGCTCCATGCCGGGAAGGTGCGGGCGTATGTCACGCTCGCACTTGCCATCTCTGCCCAGGCGATCAATCAGAAGTGTACCCATATGAGAAAGACGGAAATCACAGAGAATCCGTGTTTTACTTTCAGGACCTTTCTGCTCCGGCTGGGGCTGATCGGCCCGGAATACAAGAATGTTCGGAAACATCTTCTGGATCATCTGGAAGGCAACAAAGCGTGGCGGTATGACCGGAGTACCTATGAATCCCGGCAGACCGGAACCAGATAACAGAGGGAGGTGAGGAACATGGAAGAAAAGTATTATTATGCTTACGGCAGCAACATGAACCTGGATCAGATGGAATACCGCTGTCCGGATGCGGAAGTGGTGGGAAAAGCGGTACTGAAGGACTATCGTCTTGTGTTCCGAGGGAATCGAAGCGGGAACGGTGTCGCAAGTGTTGTCCCAGATCCGGGAAAAGAAGTTCAAGGACTGCTCTGGAAGATCACTCCCCGTTGTGAACGGAGTCTGGATTTTTATGAAGGGTATCCAAATTTATATGGGAAAGAAGAGATCAAGGTTCAGACAGAGAAAGGAGAGGTGGCGAAAGTAGCGGTATATATCATGAACGAACCGTACCAGAGCCAGCCGGCTCTTCCCAGTGAATTTTACCTGAAAGGGATCCTGGACGGATGCAGGCAGAACCACCTGCCGCAAAAGAATGTGATGCAGGCAGTAGAAGAAACCAGGAGAGAATTAGGAGAACAGAAACCAGTGAAGATGCGTCCGAAACAGAAGGATGCAAGGAATGATTCCTGCAGATAGACTGGCAGGAAACAAAATGAATAAAGGAGAAATAGATTTTATGAAAGGAAAATGGAAGGCAAGAGTCATGGCTGCGGTCATGGCTTTTTGTATGGGCATCAGCCCTGCAGCAACCTCAGCGGCCTATGCGGCAGAGGAACAGCCAACGGGAGCGGAGATTGCGATAGAGGCGCAGAGTGAAGCTGCGGATACGGCGGATTTCGCAGAGACAAGGCCACAGGCAACAGCAGAGGATATCACGAAGGATATTTCTGATCTGAAGTTTGACGCAGAGACTTCTCTGGAAGGGATCACCTATGATCCGGAGCAGGAAAGCGTTGTCCTGTCCAGTATCGAAGACGAGGATGGAAACGGCTATCAGAAAGGGCAGACAGGCGTCTTTTATGCCCAGTATCTGGTGACTCCGAAAGATGGCAGCGAGTGTTATACCATCAGCCGTACCATTACCCTGACAGATACGGAAGGGGAAGCCCATACGCAGGATAACGGCGGAGAGAAACAGAAGGACGATACGCAGTCCGAGGAAGACTCGGAGGAGCCTGTTCCAGTGGAGATTACCAGTGAAGAACCGGATGTGACGGAGGAAGAACTGGATACGCTGGAGCAGGATATCAAAGAGGGAGATGCCCTGATGCTGTCTGCAGCAGACGGGATTGCCACAAGGAGCAGAGAAACCGTACATCTGGTACAGGGAGAGCGGATCTGGTATCCATCCCACTGGGGACATTATTCTACATCAAGATTTACGGTGAACGGGAAGCTGGCTTACTGTCTGGAATCCCAGAAGAACTCCCCGCCGACCGGCGATTATGTGGCAGACGTCCTTGACAGTAATGCAAACTTGCAGAAAGTGTTGTACTACGGGTATGGTGGGGCCGGAGACCTCACAGGCAGTTATCTTTCCGGGAAAAGCGATAACGAAAAATATGTGTATACACATATCGCTGCATCTTATGCCTATGCAGGGGACGCAGCATTTACCGGATGTGATTATAGCGCCCTTGTGGCCGATGGAGTGATTGATTTTATTAACTACCTGTTCGGTCTGGAAGAACCGCCGAAAGGAGAAATCTCCCTGTCATCCACCAGCGTGACCGCAGTCCGTGACGGGGATGTACAGAAGACTCCGGACATTACGTTAAGCGGAGACCATCGGAATTCGATCACGATTCCGGTTCCATCCGGAGTGACCGGATACAATAAGACACAGGGTACCAACGTGACAGGCGGAAACCTTCAGGTATATGGAGGCGACACGTTCTATCTGCAGGCGCCTCTGACCGTGACCGGGAACTGGTCCAGTGGAAATTTATATGGAACTGTCCGGGAGAGTTGGAGAACGCTGGTGCTGTCTTCCACCGGAGACGGCAATCAGGCCATTGGCGCATTTGTTTCCGAATCCGCTGCTCCGGTAGCGTTTAGCATCGAATGGCTGAACCTGGCAAGGGTGCAGATCACAAAAGCAGATGCAGAGACAGGAAATCCTCTGGATGGAGCGGTTTACGGCGTTTATAAAGACAGCGCATGCACAGACCTGGTCACAGAGATTTCCATGACAGGAGAAGACGGCATCAGCTACAGTGATTACTTTGATGCAGGTCTGGAGACGGTCTATGTAAAAGAGATCACGGCTCCGGAAGGGTATGTGATCAATAAGACAGTCTATCCCGTTCATGTGTCTGCCGGACAGACCGTGGAGATTCATGCTGTCGATACGAGAGTAAAGGGAAAGATCACCGTAGAGAAACAGGATGTTGACACGGAAGAGTTCCTGCCACAAGGTGATGCACAGCTTGCCGGAGCGGTATATGGTCTTTATGCAAGAACGGATATCCAGAATCCGGATGGGACAGGCGTACTCTATGAGGCAGGCAGCCTGATCGCACAGCAGACCTTTGGGGAAAGCGGTGAGATCGTGTTCGAGAACCTGTATCTGGGCGAGATGTACATCAAAGAGATCACAGCTCCGGAAGGTTATCTGTTGGATGAGACGGAGTATGATGTAACCTTAAGCTATGAAGGACAGGAAACCGAAGTTGTCGTAGCGGCAGAGACGGTGACAGAACAGGTCAAGAAACAGGCTTTCCAGATCATCAAGATCAGTGAGGATGGAGAGCAGACGGAGACGGATCTTGTGGCAGGCGCAGAGTTTACCGTTTACCTGATCCGTGATCTGTCAAAGGTAAAGGACGGCACATTAAAGCCATCCAATGGTTCTGGTTTTACAGCAGAAGATTTTACCGCTTATGACTTTACGGAAGAAGATCCGGCGGTTACTTATGAGGACGGAGAAGCAGTGGAAGTGCCGGTTCTGGTAACAGATAAATCCGGTTATGCCAAAAGCGTGGAGCTGCCTTACGGACAGTATGTAGTTGTTGAGACAAAGACTCCGGAGAACTTAAAGCAAGTCAATCCGTTTATTGTAACGGTGAACGAGGACAGCCGGGAGCCTCAGCAGTGGCGGGTGTTCGATGACCGTCCCTTTGAGTTCCTGCTGAAGATCATCAAGAAGGACGCCCAGACCAACCAGAACGTGTTGAAAAACTCTGCTACTTATAAGATATATGATTGTGAGAAGGAAGAGTACGTGGAGCAGGTGGTCAATTATCCGGAGAAAGGGAAAATCTCCGAATTTTCCACGAATGATGAAGGCTATCTGGTACTGCCCGAGGAATTGAAATCCGGTCATTACCGGATCGAAGAGATCCAGGCGCCGGAAGGATTCGTAAGACAGGGATACGAAACAGAGCCTACAGAGCCCATTGAACTTGTGATCAATGCGGATACGCCGCATCAGATCGATCCGGATACCGGAGCATATATTGTAGAAGTGATCCAGTACAACGAGGAACAGACTGGCAGCCTGACGCTGACCAAGATCGGTGAGAAACTGAAAGAGGTGAAAGGGGATTCTATCCTCGCGAAAGCGGCTACATTTCTGTCAGAGTTGGTGGATACGGTGACGGGAGATGAGTCAGCAGATACCGGAATCCGGAAAGAGTTCCTGTATGAAGAGACCGGCGTGGAAGGCGCGGTATTTGAGCTGCATGCAAAAGAGACGATCTATTCCCCGGACGGAGCTGTTGACGAGAATGGCAACCGGATCATCCGCTATGAGAAGGATGATCTTGTGGCAACTTTGACAACGGATGAAGAAGGAAAAGCTGTCGTGGATGGACTTCCCCTCGGAAGTTATTACCTGAAAGAGACGACAGCCGGAAACGGATTCGTCCTGAATCCGGAGCAGAAGGAATTCACCCTGACTGCAGAAGATGACACGGTGGCAGTCGTTTATGAAGATGTGGCCTATCACAATGAACGTCAGAAAATTCAGATCACGGTAGAAAAGAAAGATGCAGTGTCCGGAGAAGCTCTGGAGGGAGTCATCTTTGGCCTTTATGCCGGAGAGGCCCTTACAGATGCAAAGGGAAATGTTCTGGTTGAAAAGGATACCCTGATCGAGACGAAAGCCACAGGGGAAGACGGTACGGTTACTTTCGACAGCGATCCGATCCACGGAAAATATTATGTGAAAGAGGAACAGCGGCTTCCTGGATATCTTCCGAATGAGGAAATCTGGGAGATCGATGCATCATATGAAAATCAGAATGATACAGTGATCATCCTTGAAAAAGAAGTGGAAAATCAGCCTACAGAGACGCATTTCACGAAGACGGATATCGTGACCGGGGAACCGGTAGTCGGAGCAACGCTGCAGATCCTCGATGAAGAGGGAAATGTGATCCGGGAGTGGGTGACTACCACAGAGGAACATATCGAGTATGTGCTTCCAGAAGGAAACTATATCCTGCATGAAGAGACAGCCCCCAATACAGATGGCTATGTAACTGCACAGGATGTGGAGTTTACAGTGAAGGAAGACGGCAGCATCACGAAGGTGGAGATGGAGGACGATTTCTCTAAAGTGGATATCAGTAAGACGGATATCACAGGCGATACGGAACTTGTAGGCGTGAAACTGCAGGTGCTGAACAGCAAGGAAGAAGTGCTGGATGAGTGGGTAACTGACGGCACGGAACACCGGATCGAGTATCTTCCTGTTGGGGAAGAACTGACCTTAAGGGAGATCCAGACCATTGACGGCTATACCATGGCAGAGGATGTGAAGTTTACTCTGGAGGATACCGGCGAGGTTCAGCATGTGGCGATGCAGAATGAGTTTGTCTATGGAAGGATCTTCCTTACGAAGACAGACGCTGAGACGGGAGACTCCCTTGCCGGAGCAGAGTTCGAGATCCGCAATACGACCACAGGAGAAGTGGCGGGAACGCTTGTCACAGATGAGAACGGCCAGGCAGAGAGCGAAGACCTACTGATCGGCAGCTACGATGAAACCGGCGTGAAGGAACTCTTCCATTACGAAGTGGTGGAGACGAAAGCACCGGAGGGTTATCAGTTGGATGAGACGTCTCACGAAGTGATCTTTAAACTGGATGGGGAAAAGGACGGACAGATCCTTGTGGAACTGAATGTGACCAATGAGAAGACTCCGGAGGAAACGGTATCTGTTCCGAAGACCGGAGACAATCCGGGAAGACCGCTTGCAGTACTTGTGCTTTGCATTGCGGCAGCCGCAGCTTTTGCAGGGATTACGGTATACCGGAAGAAGAAAGCGAAAGCAGAGGAAGCAACAGAGCCCATGAAAAACGGAGAGCCTGAAGAGAAGACAAAAATCGATGAAACAGAAGAAAAGCAGGATTAGTCTGCTAAAGATTTTTCTGCTGCTGGTCATGATTGTCTGCTTTGGAGTATTCTGCTATGAGATGGCATGGATGCCCTATCAGAACCAGAAACAGGCGGAAGAATTGAAAGAGGAATTTCCGGAAGAACCAGAGGAATCTTTAAATGACGGGGAATCCGCTGGGAAAGAACCGGAAGTAGCGGCGGTAGATCTGTCGGCGCTGCGGGAACAGTATCCGGATGTGCGGGGATGGCTTACCATCCCCGGCACATTGGTCGATTATCCGGTGCTGCAGAGCAGCGAAGAAGATCCGGAATATTATCTGAAGCGGAATTATCAGGGAGAGTGGGATGCCAACGGCGGCCTGTTCCTCCAGTGGAACTGTTCGGCTGAGGATGGACCAAACCGGATCATCTACGGCCATAATATGAACAGTGGTGCGATGTTCGGGAACCTGGGTCAGTATGAAGACGCAGCATTCTGGGCAGCCCACAGGAATGTGTTCTTCCAGACGGAAAAAGGGCTGGAAGAGTATGCCGTAGTGTCCGTATTAAAGACGGATATCAGGAAGTTTCCGTTTACAAAAGCGGACTTCCCGGATGTGGCAAGCCTGCAGGAGTATGTGGAACTGGCAAAGTCGCAGGAAGTGTTTGAAACCGGAGAAAATGTGGCAGAATGCAACAGTGTGTTGACGCTTGTGACCTGTGCCTATGAGTGGAACGGGGCAAGGACTGTCGTGATCGCAACCCGATAACAGGGGGCCTGAGAAAGTGTTTAAAAACAGGGATTCGGGAAACGTTTCGTTGCAGTGTTCCGGTTGTATGGTAGAATCATTCTGCATCGGGAAAATTCCGGGCAGAATGGAGGAATATCATGTATACAAAAGAGCAGAAAGAAAAACTGGAGAAGGTCATGGAAGTGTTTGGGGACTATATGAAAGAGAGCCCCTATGTAGAGGTTGTGTGGTCAGAAAAGATCGGATACATTTTCCTAAACGTGGATAAGAAACACCAAGATGTGGATTTTATAATTCCCCTAGACTGTGCGGAGACGCTTTGCGGTCGCCTTTGTTATGAAGTAGCGCAGGATGTGTTAATGTTGACAGGGAATGACCATGCGGTCCGGGAAGCGGATCCGTTAGAGAAAGCGGAAATCTGGCGGAGGCTGGAGCCCTATCTGGAACAGCTCCCAGAATATCGATATCTGGCAGAAAAGATGTTTACGTCAGAAGAGTAATAACAGAAAATATTGCAACTAATCACTGGACGTGTCCAAAAGCGGATGCGTCCTTTTTCTATGCTTAAAAGAAAGGAAAAATGTAATGAAGAAATTTTATACAGCAGAATCTGTAACAGAAGGTCACCCGGATAAGGTATGTGACCAGATTGCAGATACCATCCTGGATGCGTGTCTGAAGGGAGATCCAAATGCCCATGTAGCATGC
The DNA here is from genome assembly GCA_944384505.1 of uncultured Mediterraneibacter sp. Taxonomy (GTDB): domain Bacteria; phylum Bacillota; class Clostridia; order Lachnospirales; family Lachnospiraceae; genus Mediterraneibacter. The sequence continues at coordinate 22,485 of CALWTQ010000024.1, read as the reverse complement.
GAGGTACTGGCAACGAAAGGAACGGTTCTTCTGGCCGGAGAAATCTCCAGCAGTTGCGAACCGGATGTGCTGGCACTGGCAGAGGGCGTAGTAGAACGGATCGGATATGATCCAAAAGACTTTTTGTTTGACGCTCTGATCCACAGGCAGAGTCCGGACATCGCAGAAGGTGTTCGTGTTTCGAGGGAAAAGCGGCAGAATCCTGCAGCGGAAGCGGATTGGAGCATGGGCGCCGGAGACCAGGGGATTATGACGGGGTACGCCTGCAGAGAGAATCACCAGATGCTTCCCATGCCGGTCCTGCTTGCAAACCGGATTGTCCGGGAACTGGATGCGGCAAGAAAAAGTGAGTATATCAGAGAGATCCTGCCGGATGGGAAAGCACAGGTGACGGTAGAATATGAAGATCACGAGCCTGTCCGTTTGGATACAGTGATCGTGTCCTGCCAGCATGCAGAAGAAAAGAATCTGAAAGATTTGGAGCGTGAGATCCGGCAGAAAGTTCTGCTTCCGGCTCTTCGTCCTCTTCCAGCGGATCCTGAGACAAGGATTATCATCAACCCGTCTGGAAGATTTATTGCGGGAGGAATGGAAGCGGACACTGGTCTGACCGGAAGAAAACTGATGGTAGATGCTTATGGAAGCGTGGCTCCCCACGGCGGCGGGGCTTTTTCTGGGAAGGATGCCAGTAAGGTAGACCGGTCCGGGGCATATATGGCGAGATATATTGCAAAGAATATCGTGGCTGCAGGACTGGCAGACCGGTGCCTGGTCACACTGGCCTATGGGATTGGCATGGCAGAGCCGGTGATGGTTCAGGTAGATACTTATGGAACCGGAAAAGTATGTGAAGATGACTGTCTTGCCGCAGCAATCCCTCTGGTGTTCGGATTAACGCCTTCCCAGATCATCCAGCAGTTCCGTCTGAAACGTCCGATCTATTCCCAGACAGCGGTGTACGGGCATTTCGGCAGGAAGGAGTTTCCGTGGGAACGGACGGATAAGGCAGAGCTGCTCCGGTCTGCGGTGATCTGATGGCATGGTACACACAGGAAGAGATCAAGGCTGCCGGCCAGATTCTGACTATCGATTATCTGAGACGGTGCGAACCCGGAAGACTGAAAAAATGTAAATACCTTCAGTATGAGTATGAGCTGGTTGACCATGACAGCTTCAAGATCAATGAGAACAGCAGCATCTGGCACTGGAAATCCAGGGATATCGGCGGGAAATACGCTTTGAAGTTCCTGCAGGTTGTGGACGGGTATTCTTTCCCGGAAGCCATGGGGATCCTGCAGGGGGAATTCCCTAATTATGTTCCAGTCAAAGCTGTCCCGGAAGAAGCGGAGCAGCTCCCTTTTACCTTGCCGGAGCGGGCACAGGATAACCGGAGAATCTGGCGGTATTTAAGAGACCGGGGGATCAGCCAGGAAGTGTTTGCGTACTGCACAGATCTTGGGATCCTGTATGAGAGCACACCTTATCACAACGCTGTTTTTGTCGGAAAAGATGAGAATGGCACTCCCAGATATGCATTCCTGCGTGGAATCTATGACAGTGGAGGGAAATCGTTTAAAAGGGAGCGGGGCGGGAGTGACAAAGCCTACAGCTTTTGTATCCCTCCGGTGGGAAAGTCCTGCCGGGTGGCGGTCTATGAAGCTGCCATTGAGACGCTGGCACATATGACACTGGAAGAAAACCGGGCAGATAAGTGGCGGCTGTCTCTTGGCGGGATCTATGCGCCTAAGGATGAAATGAAAGAGTACCATCCCAAGAAACCGCTGGCGCTGGAGCACTTCCTGAAGATCCACCAGGAGATCACAGAGATCGAGATCTGTACCAATAACGATCCGCCGGGAAGAAAGGCGGCTGAAGCGATAGAGAAACAATACAAAGAAATCTATCAGATCATCAAAAATCTTCCGCAGAAGGAAGGGGCTGATTACGGGGATCTGGCAAAAGAACTAAGAAAACGGATAGCAGAGAAGAAAAGAGAGGCATATGGGAAAGGAGAGCGCTGAAATGGAGAAAAAGCTATTGTTTCTGTCTCCGCTGGAGGCGGAAATGTATGAGCGGAATACTGAGTCCGATGATCCGGATGATGTCTGGAGCGGCCGGGATCTGCTGGATTATCAGGAAGAGATTTGGAAGGCTGTGCAGGAAAGAAACCAGTGGACCGGGGCAAACCTGATGGATTATTACAGTAAGAATGATTCCGTCAAAGAAAAGGTGAAATCTCTGGAATTAACTGTGACAGAGCATAACGGAGAACTGAAAGGATGCGCAGTTGCCACAGTTTCCATGGGACTCGACAGCCAGGAACTGGAGAAGGTGAAGGAATACCTGACCGGGCAGTATGCGGACGGCTGGGGTGAAGGCTTTGAACAGACGCCGATCCTGGCGGGAGATATCCAGATGTATGTGCATTTCTGGAACTGGAAGAACTTCCAGTATAAAGTCCTGTGGGAGACAGAATCCCCTGGGAAGGCTGCAAAAGAGAATCAAAAAAGCCTGAAGATGCAGATCGACCTGAAGGGACCGGATGGGAACATCTATGCTGTGGAAGGAAAAGCCATCCGGACACTGTGCGAAGCCGGGAGAGGGAAAGAAGTGGATGAGATGGACCGCAGGATCCGGGGAAGCCACAGCTACTACCGTGCGCTGGATATCATCAATGAGTATGTCCGGATCGTGCCGGATTACCGAAAACAGCTTCAGTTGAAGAGTGAAAAGAAAAAAGCGGATAGAGAAAGGTAGGTACCGGATGGAATATCAGGAATTTAAACAGAAATTGTTAGAAGAACTGAAAGGTGTGTTTTCACAGGAACAAGGATATGAGGTTTCAGAACAGAACGGCCAGGGAGAAGATTTCCTGAAAGTGAGGCATCCCGGAAAAGAGATGGAGGCAGCCATGCCAATGAGCAGCCTGTACCGGATATCAGAATTTCCGGAGCATGACCTGCACAGCGTTGTAGAATTGGTGCAGGAAACTGTGCAGGGAGCAGAGCAGGTTCTGGAGGTTTCTGAGAAAATCCGAAGCATTGACATGAAAAGTTATGAGTCCGTAAAAAGCCTCCTTATGGTAGAACTGGAGCGCTCAGAACAGAATGGGGCATTCCTGTCTGAGGGAATCTATGAAAAGCAGGCATTCGGGGCACTTGTTCCGTATGTGTCTGTTCCTCTTGGCGAAGGTGAAGTGCGGGCAAGGATTACTCCGGATATGCTGGAAAGTTATGGGATTACCCAGAAGGAGCTGATGGAGCAGGCCATGGGAAATACCCAGACTGCAAAGCCGCCCCGGATCATTAAATATGATATGGAAAAAACTGGAACAGTCTGCTATGGCGTAACAGACCAGCGCAGAGGAATGAGTGCCACAGCGGTGATGTATCCCGGCGTCATGGAGGAACTCAGGCAGAAGATCGGATCAGATTATTATGTGGTGCCCCTCAATCAGAGGGAAGTCATTGCAATCGGGAAGAATGAAAATATTACGGCGGACACCTTAAGGAAAGCGCTCCGTGAGGAAAACCGGAAACATCCCAATGAATGGATAAGCAGCAAAATCTGTGAATACAACGGCGAAGAGAAAAAGCTGTCCGTATGTAAAACAGAGAAAACAAGGAAACAGGAGAGGTAGTATAGATGGAACTAAAATTATTACTTCCTGTTACGGCAACTTTTACGGACAGTGCAGGAAATAAAAAAGGACTCGGAAAAACAGAATTATCTTCGTTTTACCATATGATCTGCGATCAGTTCCAGAAGAATCCCCAGTGGCAGTATTGCCAGGACTGGGGAGATTTTATCGCAGATTATAAAGGAAGATCAGCATTTGCAGATAAAGTGCAGTCCATGGAGATTATCCCTGTGCTGGAAAAGAACGGAGTAGATGCATATTTTGTGTTCCAGAGTGAACCGGCCTTAGATGAGAAAGAAAAGGAGCTGCTGGCAGATTACGTTGACAAGCAGTTTGCCAAAGGATGGGGAGAACGGCTTGGAAGTCTGAAAATCCCGGACAGAGATGGAGAACTGCAGGTCGTGTTATGGAATCCCTATAGTTCTCTGTTTCTGATTGACGATATGGTTTCTCCTGAGAATGTTCCGCCTAAATATCGCATAACAGACATCCGGCATCCTGTGTATAAAGAGTGTTTCCGGATCCAGGCGATCCGGGATGTGGATCAGGATGTCCGTGCAGGGGATCTTGGCGGCTATATTGAGAAAGAGTGGAACCTGAAACATTCGGGAAGATGCTGGATCGGGGAAAATGCCGTATGCCATGGAAACGCACAGGTCTGTGGGAAAAGCCGTATCAGCGGTCATGCAGAACTGAAGGAGGAAGCTCTAGTGACAGGAAATTCCCTGATACAAGGGAATTCTCTGATTGAAGGGAATTCCTATATAGAAGATGCGGTTGTAGAGGGTCAGTCAAGAGTAACCGGAAATGCGATCGTGGAAAGCCATAAGGATGGTAAATGGTATCCGGTAATCAGTGGGAACAGTCAGATTTATGGCTCTGTGGTCGGAAGATTTGTCATTGACAACAGTACCGTCTTCCCAGAGGAAAAACTGTATAACAGGGGAGAGGATCAGCTTCTTATAGAAAACGGCATCAAAGGTGCCGTCAGTTTGGAGCAGATGCAGAAAGAAGCAGTGAAAATGGAACAGAGGATTAGAAAAACTAGAACAAGAGAGCAGGAACGATAGAGGTGATGTGGATGGAAAATGAATTAAAGCTAAACGAGATCATGAGGCCCGGAACGATCCCAGAGGTATATTCCAGTGGATCAGACTGGGCTATTTTAAATGGCGATACCTTGAAACTGGTCAAAGCGTTCCTGCCCGGGACACTGGATGCCGTGATCACAGATCCGCCCTATGCATCCGGCGGTGCAAAGCAGAATGACCGGAACCGGACCACAAACCAGAAATACAGTAGTATGACAGGGGAAAAAGCGCTTCCGGATTTTGACGGCGACCAGAAAGACCAGAGATCCTGGACCCACTGGATGACGGAGTGGCTCTATGATGTACGGAAAGCCTGCAAGAGCGGTGCTCCCATCTGTCTGTTCATTGACTGGAGACAGTATCCGGCGCTGACCGATGCCCTCCAATGGGCAGGATGGATCTGGCGGGGAACTGCTGTGTGGGACAAGACCAACAGCCGTCCCCAGAAAGGGCGGTTCCGCCAGCAAAGCGAGTTTATTGTCTGGGGGAGCAACGGTCCCATGCCTATGAGCCGGCCGGTATCCTGCCTGCCGGGAGTGTTCCGGTACGGGAATCCTCAGAACCGGGTCCATGTGACTGAGAAGCCCCTGCAGCTGATGCGGGATGTGGTGAAGATCTGCGAACCAGGCGGGCTGATCCTGGATCCTTTTGCCGGAGCAGGAACAACCGTCCTTGCCAGTGTATTGGAAGGATACCGGGCAGTGGGAATCGAGGTGACGGAGGCTTACTACCAGGTGGGCTGTGAACGTATGGCTGTGATTGAGAATGCAAGAAATCAGGCAGAACAGAAGGCAGGGGAAGCGTAATGAAGACTGAAAAAGTAGAAGGAAAAAGCGAACAGCTCTGGAAGCTGGCGAATACAGATCCGGACCGATTTATGGAAGTCATCGCTGATTACAGGCAGATGGAAGACCGGCTTCGGTGCAGGCTGGTCTCCCATGAAACGAACTTCAATTTTTTTACGGCAGGTCCCTACCAGAAGCATCCCATGGGGGAAGCGGCGCTGTTCTTCTGTGCAGGGCAAAACGGGGATACAAGGATCGAGTATCATGTCAGTTTCGAGATGGCGCAGAAATGGGACAGGAGTGAGGCAGAGATTCTGGAGACTGCCCTGAAAAATACAGAAAAATATGCAAAAAGCACTTTCCGGAATCTGGACACAGTACTGGCGGAATATATGGGAATCCGGCTGCCGGAATCCTACGAGCCGCAGACCCCTATGCATCTTCTTTCTAATGAGGAACGGGCGTATGGAGCGACAGCGGTGATGTATCCGGGAATGCTGGAGAAGATCCGGGAACAGATCGGAATGGACTATTATGTTCTGCCTACAAGTGTCCATGAACTGACGATTCTTCCGAAGTATCCATTCCTCGATCCAGCAAAGATCCGGGAGACCATCTGCAGGGATAACCGGGAGAGCATCAGCCCGGCAGATGTACTGTCGGATCATCTGTTTGAATATAGGTTAGAGAAAGGAAAGCTGGAACGCTGTCACCTACCGGAGAAAGAAAAGAGCCGGGAGAAAGAAATACGCTGATCAGAGACGGCATCCAATAGGATGCCTGTTTTGAAGAAGTCATAGAACAAGGGCATCCATATGGATACCGTAAGACGGGAGGGATGTGTAGTTGGAACAGGCGTTGGCTTATGTCTGCTGTCCGGAGACAGACAGCAGGGCAAGACTGCAGAGGCATTGCAGGAAGATCTACGATCTGGGATATGTGCCGATCTGTCCGAGATTCGGCTTCCTGCCGTTTCTGGATGAGGGGAGTGCAGAGGATATGCAGGGGATGTCAAAGATGTCACAGATCCTTTTGCGGCGCTGCCGGATGGTTGTGGTGTGCGGAACTGAGGTGACAGAGACGATGAATTCAGAAATCGGGATGGCAGACCGGCTCCATATCATCTGCACGACACTGGAAGGATTGATCCGGATTAAGGAGAGTGGATAAGGTGGAGCCAGAAATAAGAAGACAAATGCAGAAGGAGTGTGATCGGCTTAGTGCGAAATCCGCAGCTCTTTCTGGAGAAAGTGCGGCATTGAGACAAATCGGCTGTCCGGATACCACTCATTTAGATGAAATGGAAAGAAGGATTCTAAAAAGACTTAGTAGGCTGCAACGAAGATTAAAGATAGATATTCCTGAGACAAATTTTCCCCTATTTTATGTTTACGATATGATCATAAGCGATCTGCTCAAGCACCTTCCAAAGGAATATAGAGATTGTCGGGTTGCCGTCCGTCTAATAAAAGAGAACGAAAAAGAAGAGACGGGAATATCGCTTGAAAAATCAGGCAAGGAAATTTTATTTATAAAGATGACGGATTATGAAACAAAGATTGAAAAACAGGAAGATGTAGGGAGTGTCCTTAAGTCTCTCTATGCAGACTGCAGGAAAGAACTTTTGAAACAGAAGAAGATTAGAAATCAGGCTGAACGATAACGCATAACCGGCAGGAAGGAAGATTGTATGAAACGATTAGATTTTTATGAGAGAGTAAGGGATTCTGTCCGGAATTATCTGCCTATGGGATTCCGACAGATGCCTGTCCTGATCCATGAGACGGAGCAGGCTGGACAGAAGACTGCTCTGATGACTTTACAGGGAAATGGAAGAATGCCGGTGATGTCTCTGGAAAAGTATCTGAAGAGCGTGGAGCAGGGAGAACGACCCGAACAGACGATGATACGGATCGGAGTCGATTACACGAAGCATTTATCAAGAGAACGGAAAGCGAGTCGCATCTGTCAGCTGTAGGAGACTGACTTTCGGTGCGACTCGTTTTGCAAGCATAGCGTTTGGATATCCAAACGCACCTTGGGGAGACCCCCAATCCCCCGTAACACAGGAAAATATCATGAATGGAAGCGAGGATAAGGATGAAGATGTTTATAGCAGGATTACTTACAGGCGGAGTGATAGGCGGAGCGCTGGGTGTTGCCATGATCTGCCTTGTGACAGCAGGCAAGTGGGCAGATGAAGAGATGGAGCGGGCATCACAGGCAGTGGCAGAAAAGAGGGGAAATCCGTCAAAGGAAAATACGGAGGAAAGTCAGGTGGATGGATGCGAAAACGAAACCATGTGATCCCGGTGAGGCTCAATGCGAAAGAACTGCGGTATCTGGATACACAGGCGGCGGCAAGCGGTCTGCCGAGGGAAGAGTATCTTCGCACCCTGATTATGGGAGCGGAGGTTCGGGCGAAGCCCTGTACCCATCATGCGGACCTGCTGCGGAAGATCGCAGGGCTGTGCAATAATGCGAACCAGCTCGCCCATGTTGCCAATGCCACAGGACAGGCCGGGCAGGAGAGCGTGGATGAGATGCTTCGGATCTCTAAAGAGGTCTGGAGAGATGTAAAGGAAATGTGGTGATGAGAGGTGGCGTATACAAGCGTAATCCCCGTCTTCCGCCTGGACAACTCTCTGGATTATGTCCGGGATAAAGAAAAAACGGCGCGCCCAAAAGAGATGTCTGCCGGGTCCCTGAAAGAGGCAATCGATTACGCCTTGAACAGAGAAAAAACAGAGCAGGCTTATTTTGAAGATGCCATCGGCTGTACCCTGGAGAATGCCTATGAGGATATGGTGGCGACAAAGAAACAGTTTCATAAAACAGATAAGGTACAGGGCTTTCATCTGGTGCAGTCTTTTGCGGAAGGGGAAGTTTCACCGGAACTGGCACATCTGATCGGAGTGGAGCTGGCAGAGAAGCTTTTGAAAGGTGAGTTTGAGGTAGTGATTACCACACATCTGAATACCAGCCATTACCATAATCATCTGGTCTGGAATTCTGTAAGTATGGAGGGCGGGCATAAATATCACAGCAACAGCCGGAGTTATTATAAGGAGGTCAGGAAGATTTCAGATGATCTGTGCCGAAAGTATGGGCTGTCTGTGATCCAATCCGGATGGGAGAAGGGAAAAAGCTATAGCGAGTGGATGGCGGAAAGGAACGGAAAACCAACATGGCGGACTGCGATCCGTTCTGATATCCGGGAAGCGGTGAACCAATGCTTTACATGGAACCAGTTTGTAAGAGAAATGGAGCGGCGGGGATACCAGTGGAAACTGAACCGGAAATACATTGCTTTGAAAGCACCGGGGATGGAGCGGTATATCCGCCTCCGTTCTCTGGGAGATAATTACAGTGAAACAGCAATCCGGCAGAGGATCTTGCAGCCAAAGAAGATCTATCCCACAGGACCAAACCAGAAGACTGCAAAGAAACGCAGAAAGCTGACCGGACTGCAGGCGCTTTACTATTCCTATTTATATAAGATGGGAGTTTTCCCGGAAAAGCCGAAGAGGATCCCCTATGAAGTGAGGGAGGACATCCGCCGTCTGGATCAGCGGCTGGCACAGGCAGATTTCCTTCAGAAACATGGAATTACCACATTGGGAGAATTAAAAGAGCTTCAGAATCGGCTGGGAAATGAAATTTCTCAGCGTCTTACAGAGCGTAGGAGACTTTACCGGAGCAATCCCGGCTGTGAACGGATCGGGGAGATTGCAGAAGAACTGAAACCTCTTCGGAAGGACCTGAAGATGGCAGTACGGATTGAGAAGATATCTCAGGAGATGGCAGAGCGTCTGAAGAAGGCAGAAGAACGGGAAACTGGAAAGACGGCGGAAAAGGTGAAGACAGAAGAACGAAAACAAAAGGAAAGATAGGAGGGTGCAGAAGCAGATGTGAAACAAAAGTACTACTTTATCGATGAGGAGGCGGCGAAGCGTGCAAAGGAAGCGAACAGCCACAGGAGCTACCGGGAGGGCAGTGCCACAGAAAGCTACAGGAAGAGCGTAGACTGGGCGGTGCAGATCGGGGAAACACAGAAAAGAGAAGTCGATTCCTGCTTCTATGACAGGATTGATCATCTGGTGGACCTTTATGCAAGGAAACTGGCAGAAAACCTGAATGAAGGATACCGAATCTCTGCAAGGGTGCCGTCCCTGCTGGTTGCAGGCGGCGCTGGGATACAGGCGGGGAAGAAGGAAAAACAGATGGAGGCATCCCGGAAAAACAATCAGAAGTGGCAGGAGATTCAGGGGATTCTGGAGAAAATCCGCAGCACCGGGATGGGCGGGATCAGCGCAGACCGGGAGAATGCCATGGAGCTGCTGGAAGAGAAGCTGCGAGGCAGGGAAGTGAGGCAGGAGAAAATGCGGACAGCGAATGCCTATTACAGGAAACACCAGACTCTCGAGGGCTGCGAGGCACTGAAGCCTGTTGAGATCCAATCACGGATGAAGTTTATGGAAAATATGCGTCAGCCAAAGCCGTATCCTGCATATGCCATGAACAATAACAGCGCGGAAATACGCAGGTTGAAGAGTCGGATTGCTGAACTGAAGAGAAACCGGGAGATTGGATTTCATGGCTGGGAATTTGCCAATGGGAAAGCAGTGGCGAATCAAGAATACAACCGGTTACAGTTGTTTTTTGACGAAAAGCCGTCTCTTGAGCAGAGAGGGTTTCTGCGTAGGGCGGGATTCCACTGGGCGGCAAGCGCCGGGGTATGGCAGAGACAGCTGAACTGGAATGCCATCCGTGCAGTGGAGCGGTTAGAGTTTGTAAAGCCGCTGGATGGAAGAAGCCCGTCTGAGATCCAGCCGAAAGCAGAGAAGAAGCATCTGGAGAAGAAAGGGAATGCCAGGTGATCCATGATAAAAAGCAACGGAATGTTGTGAAGGAAGAGAGGTGAGGCGAATGAATTATGGAGCTGATGCAGCTGACCAGATCGTCCGGTACAGTCTGGACGGCGTGGAACATACGCTTAAGATCTCAGGAGCTGTCGCTAAGAATCTGGCAATCTTCATTGCGGCGGTGATGAAGGATCAGAAGAAGACCCGTGGAAGGACACGGATGGAGCGTATGCTCAGGGAAAGGAAGCCGATGAAGTTCTTTTCTGTTCCGAAAGACAGGCTGCGGGAGTTTGCGCAGGAGGCAAAATCAAAAGGACTCTTGTATGTAATTATCCGGGATAAGAAGCATCCGGATCTTTCGGAGATCATGGTATTTGCGGAGGACGCAGCGAAAGTCAACCGTGTACTCGATAACATGCAGATAGATTATGCGAAAGCAGAATCCGCACAGGCGGTATTTGACGGGGAACCCAGCCGTTCCCAGAAAGAACAGGGAGAGCCTGCAAAGACAGCGGACGAACAGGCAGAGAAGGAGCAGACTGTGGATGGAGAAAAAGGCAGTCCGCTAAAAGAAGGAAAGAATCCGGTGAGGACACAAACTGTGGAATTTCCCGAAGGATCTGTTGAGTTTGAAATCGGGGAAAATGAGAATGTTTTTGATGTCGGAGAGATCGGGAGTGGAAATTTTACGAAGGTGCAGGAGAAAACGAATCCGTCCGAAACTTCCTCGCACAGCAGAAACTCTTCTTCCGTGGGAGCCAATGACCAGAAAGAGAAGAGGTCTTCTGTCCGTCAGGAGTTAAAGAAGATCAAACAGGAACAGGCGAAGAAGAGAAATCGGACGGCACAGAGAAACCGTCAGAATACCAGAACAAAGAAGAAGCGCAGAGCGAAAGGGAAAGGCAGGTAATGCAGTATGGATTTAACAGGAATGATACAGAATCCTGCGGAAACGCAGGAAGATGGACAGCGGATGTCCAAAGAGGAATATGCGGCAATGAAAAAACAGGAGCGGGAAGACATGTGGGTGCAGATCGATGCACAGGCGCAGGAGGTGTTCCGGGATGGGGAATCCTTGCAGAAGTTCCTGGACTTTATGGCAGGACAGTATAACATGCCAAGAGTTCCGAATCTTCTGCTTTTATATTCCCAGAATCAGGAGCTCCATCTTGTGAAATCCCGTGAAGAATGGCGCAGAGAAAACCGGTATCCCCAGCCGGACGCCAAAAGCTACACCTATATCATCCAGACAGAGTATGAAAAAGACGGCGTTACCCGGCAGGGCTATACCGTGGGAAAAGGCTATGATGTGTCGGAGACGGGCGGGAAGCCTTTGGAGGACCGGCCACAGCAGTCCATCCAGACCCTGCTTGGGGCAGTGCTGAAAAATCAGGATGTCCGGCTGCAGATTCCAGAACAGATCCCGGAAGGAGTACAGGCGCAGTACATCCCAAAACACCGGACCATCTATATCCGCAACGGCATGCCAGAGGTGACCACCTTCCATGCGGTGAACCGGGAACTGGCTTGCGCCCGTCTGGATCAGCATGACGGGAACTACCGGCGGGAGAAGGTGAACGCACAGGCATACTGCGCCACCTATGTCGTTGGAAAATATTACGGCATTGACATCTCCGGGTTCAATCTGGGCGCTGTGGCCGGTATGCAGGAGAACGGACAGAAGGATCCCCAGGAGCTGAGAGGATTTCTCAATGATGTGCGAAACGCCGCTTACAGCATCCGAGGGCATATCAACCGGGAACTTCGGGAGCCGGAGCAGGAATTTATTGCAGATAACCTGTTTGCCGTGGGAGAAGGGCAAAAGCCGGTCAGAAGCAAAAAGGGAAAGGAACAGCCGGAACGCTAGAAAATTTGTGACAGTTGCACCATAGCTTTCAGTCGGGCGTTGTGCTATGGTTGGTATAACGAAGGGAGGCCAGGAATTATGGCAGAAATGTATATACCAATAGAGACCAGAAGACAAAATATGTTCATAGATGCATTGAACCGGGTCTATCTGCTGAATGGACCGGAAAAGCGGGAGGTGCAGAAACTGGCATTTAAAGTCAGGGATTTTGACTTGTCTGAGAAAAGAATGCCCGTGACAGATGAGGAACAGCGTCTTTTGCGCAACGCTCTGAATGAGCTGAGAAACCAACGGATCGCAGAAGGAAAATTAACAGAAGGCGTAGAAAAAAGTATGATGGAAGTCATGAACCCCAAGCGGACAAAACACTTCCCCTGGTAAAAAGGAGGGATGCCTATCAAATTTATGAGCAGACAGCAGGTAGAACTACTGAGAAAACATTATCCGGAAGGAACCCCTATCTGCCTCGATCACATGGAGGGAGAGCAGGGAATGCCAGACGTCCTGAGAGGGATTGTAACCTGTGTAGATGACGCAGGTCAGATTCATGTAAATTGGGAGAACGGAAGGACACTTCCGGTGATCCCGGAAATTGATTCATTTCACAGGACAGGGGAACAGACAAAGAAACGGGGAGGACATGAACCGCAGAGGTAGGATTTCAGAAATCCGACCTGATCGTCTGGCTAATTTTCCTGCCGGTGATCTGGTGGCTTGCAGCCGCCACAGCCTGTGCCATCCGGCCACAGGCAGATATATTTGAAATCTTTGAGAGACTGACGGAACAGTTACGTCAGCCTTTTTCTATTCGATTCACCGAATATACGGTGAGATGTATTCTGATATTCACACTTGCCTATTTTATAGGTATCGGAATTTATTATTCCCAACAGAAAAACTACAGAAGAGGGGAAGAACACGGCTCCGCCAAATGGGGAGACGTCCATCAGATCTGTAAGAAATATGCAGACAAGGAGTATACCCGCAATCTTCTTCTGACACAGAACTTCCGCATGAGCCAGGAAGTTTACAAGCACCAGAGAAACTTAAACGTCCTGGTGGTGGGAGGCTCAGGAGCGGGAAAAAGCCGCACATACGCCGTTCCCAATATTCTTCAATGCTCTCAGGCTGAGCCGAGCAAAGGCGGGGGCTGTTCCATTGTGGTGACCGATCCGAAAGGAGAGCTGCTCCGGAAGACCGGAGGGCTGCTGGAGCGGATGGGATATGAAGTGCGGGTGTTCGATCTGATCAATCCTCGAACTTCTTTTTGCTACAATCCATTTCAGTATGTGCAGGACGATAAAGATGTGCTGAAGCTGATCAATAACCTGATCCGTAACACCACACCAAAAGGATCACAGAGCAGTGATCCCTTTTGGGAGAAGTCGGAGACAGCGCTTCTGCAGGCATTGATGCTGTACCTGATCCATGAGGCTCCGGATGAGGAACAGAACTTCCCCATGATCATGGAAATGCTGGGGAGCGCGCAGGTGAAGGAAGAGGACGAGGAATACCAGTCTCCGCTGGATATCCTGTTTGAACGCCTGGAGATGCGCAAGCCGGACAGTATTGCGGTAAAGCAGTATCAGATTTATAAACAGGCGGCAGGAAAGACGGCGAAGAGCATACTGATCTCTGTGGGTGTCCGCCTTGCTGCATTTAATCTGCCGGATATTGCCAACTTGACCTGTACTGATGAACTGGATATGTGGAGCATTGGAGAGACAAAGGTGGCGCTGTTCTGCTGTATTCCAGATGCAGATACATCCTTGAACTATCTGGTAGGAATGATTTACAGCAACCTGTTCCAGACGCTGTACTATGTGGCAGACCGAAAGTATCATGGCAGGCTGCCTGTGCCGGTTCACTGTATCATGGACGAGTGGGCAAACGTAGCCCTGCCGGATGATTTTGACAAGATCCTATCTACCATGCGTTCCCGGGCGATTTCCTGTAGCATTATCATCCAGAACATTGCACAGATGAAGGCGCTGTTTAAGGACTCTTATGAGAGTCTAATTGGTAATTGCGATGAATTTTTATATCTGGGAGGCAACGAGAAAGAGGGCCATAAGTACGTCTCGGAACTGCTGGGAAAGGAGACTCTGGACACCAATACCTATGGGCAGACGAAAGGACGAAATGGCAGTTATTCCACTAATTTTCAGCAGACAGGCCGGGAACTTCTGACACCGGATGAGATCCGTCTTCTGGATAACAAAAAGGCAATCCTCTTTGTCCGGGGAGAGCGGCCGGTGATCGACCGGAAATATGACATGATGAAACATAAGAATATCAGATACACAGAGGATGGCGGGGCGCCTCCATACGATTACGCAAAAGCCCCGCTGGCGCATGATGATTTAAGAATCGATATCCAGAGACTGGATGATTATGAACTGCTCACACAGGAAGATATCTTAAAGGATGAGCAGGAGAACTAGATGGGAGGAATGTGGATTGCATTTGATCAGGAAAATAAGTGCATACAGAAATAGAAAGAAACAGGAAAAGCGTCCCTTGCCGATGAGTCAGGCACAGCGGCGCTTTTTCCTTGTCTATATGGCGGTCACCTTATCGCTGACGGTCGGGGGAATCCCGGTGTTCGCTTCCAGCGATCCGCTTGCGGTAGTTAATAACCTGTCCGATTTTGTCTTTTCTCTGATCCGGGCCATTGGCCTGATCTTGTTAGGCTTCGGTATTGTGCAGATCGGACTTTCACTGAAAAGTCAGGATCCAAGCCAGAGGGCAAACGGATTCCTGACTCTTGCGGGAGGGGTTGTGATCACCTTCGCAAGAGAGATCTTAAACCTGATCACAGGATGATCTGATATCACCGGTACAGCGGGGAACAGCCCGCTGGTCTGTTCTCTGCATTCTGAAAGAATGGAGGTGGAACATTATTGAGTGATAACTGGATCGTCCAGAACTTAAATAATGCACTTGAGACATGGAACTCTAAGATGTCGGAGATCTGGCAACTCCTGACTCAGAGTCCGGAGACTTTTAAGGGCGGAGATATTTGGAATGTCATGCTGACTATTCACGATGCCCTTATCGGAATCGGTTACGGTCTTCTTGTGTTGTTTTTTGCCGTGGGAGTAGTAAAGACTTGTTCCAGCTATGCGGATATGAAGCGCCCGGAGATGGCGGTGAAGATGTTCGTACGGTTTGCCCTTGCCAAAGGTGCAATCGGCTATGGTTTGGAACTGATGATGGCGCTTTTCAACATTATTCAGGGCGTGGTGTCCACGATCATGGGATCCTCTGGGATGGACGGAAGCTCTCAGGCATTATCTATACCGGAGGAGATGATAGAGAGTATTGAAAACGTAGGACTTTTGGATTCCATCCCACTGTGGATCGTCACCCTGCTTGGAAGCCTTCTGATCACAGTGCTGTCTTTTATTATGATCCTGACCGTGTATGGGAGGATGTTCAAGCTGTATATGTATACGGCACTGGCCCCCATCCCCTTGGCAACTTTCGCAGGGGAGCCAACCCAGAGTACCGGAAAGAATTTTATCCATTCCTATGCAGGTGTGTGTCTGGAAGGGGCAGTCATTGCTTTGGCATGTATTATCTTTTCTGTATTTGCGGCAAGCCCGCCCGCCGTCGCGGACAGCAGCCTGTCGGCGGTCAATATCGTATGGAGCTATGTGGCAGAACTGATCTTTAACCTGCTGGTACTGGTAGGGGCAATCAAGGCATCTGACCGAATTGTAAAAGAAATGATGGGATTATAGGAGGCGTGAAATGAAAAAAGCACAGATATTAGATTATGACTGGGAATTTGGTAAGGAAAAAATCCGGCTGGAGATTGGAAGTTATATGTATGGAAACCGGCTGTATATAGGTATGCTTTCAAAGGATTCGGGAGGCTGGGAGTCCTTTGCAGATTTGACTGTCAATTTGACTTATGCACCAGTAGAAGCAAACGAAGCATATATTGACCATAATTTCAGTGAAGAAAAGATTCGTTTTATTCAAAAGCATAAGCTGGGCAAAATTTTGGATGAAACTGCTCAATCTGGTTTCTGTACGTTCCGAAAAGTGGCATTTGATATGAACCGGCTAAAAGAACTTGATCCGGAAGGCGTTGAAAAATTTCTAAAACAGCATCCGGAACTGCAGGAAGTGCAAAAGAATAAAAAAACAAAAGATAAAAAGAAGTCTCAGATGGAACGGTAGGAGGAACACAAATGGAAGTAAAAATGAATAAAGAGATACAGGACTATAAAGAGTCCTTTTTCTTTGGCCTGAGTATGCGCCAGTGTTTCTTTTCCCTGCTGGCAGTAGCAGCGGCAACGGGGGTATATCTGGGGCTGAAGGATCTGCTGGGAACAGAGATTACAGGCTGGATGAGTGTCCTGGCGGCCGCACCCTTTGCCGGATGCGGTTTTTTTACTTATCACCAGATGACGCTGGAACAATTTGCCTGGGCGTGGATCAAATCGGAGATCCTGTATCCGAAGAAGCTGGTCTTCCGCTCGGAAAATCTATATGTCCAGTGTTTGGATGAAATGCGGCAGGCCGGAATCCGCAGCTGTGAAAATGGGGCGGAAGTGATCGAAAAGAAACGGAGCAAAAAGAACAGGAGACAAAAGCAAACAGTAAAAAAATCTAAAGGAAGGGGGGATACGGTTGATTAAAACACTGCATCAGACATTACGACAGGAAAAGGAAAAATTTAAAATCCCAAAATCTGTTCAGCAGGCAATCCCCATCCAGTGTGTCTGGCCGGACGGGATTTTTAAGACCGGGAAACTATATTCCAAGTCTTTCCGTTTTACAGATATCAATTATTACATTGCAGACAAAGAAGATAAACGGGATCTGCTGATGAAGTATTCAGAACTTTTAAATGCTCTGGATTCCGGGGCTACAGCGAAGATCACTATCAACAACCGGAGGATCGATAAGGAGGAATTTGAGCGTTCCATCCTTCTGCCAATGCGAGAAGACGGCCTGAATCACTATCGGGAAGAATATAACGAGATGCTCCGTACCAAGATCAGTGAGACGAATAACAGTATTATCCGGGAGAGGTATCTTACCATCAGTGTTTATAAAAAGAGCATTGATGAGGCGAGAACCTTTTTCTCACGGGTGGGAACAGAGATTATGGCATATTTTTCGAAACTCTCATCCACAGGTGAGGAGCTGGATGCCGGGGAACGTTTGAAGATTTTTCGTGATTTTTTCCGTGAAGAAGAATCTCCCAGTCTGGAATTCGACCTGAAAGCATTTGCAAAGAAAGGACACAGCTTTAAGGACTGGATCGCACCGGATTCTATGGAATTTTTTCAGGATTATTTTAAGATTAACGGACGGTACGGCCGGGTTCTGTATATGCAGGATTATGCCAATTATGTCAAAGATACCATGATCAAAGAACTCTGCGACCTAAGCCGGAACCTGATGCTGTCCATCGATATCCTGCCAGTGCCTACGGACGAAGCGGTAAAAGAAATCCAGAACAAGCTGCTTGGCATCGAGACGAATGTAACAAACTGGCAGAGACGGCAGAATGAGAACAACAATTTCTCCGCTATCGTGCCTTATGATATGGAACTGCAAAGGACAGAGACAAAGGAAATGTTAAATGATCTGACCACCCGTGACCAGAGGATGATGTTCGGAATCCTGACGCTGGTCCATATGGCAGACAGTAAAAAACAGCTTGACGCAGATACAGATACATTGAAATCTACGGCGAGAAAAATGCTCTGCCAGCTTTCTGTACTTCGGTGGCAGCAACTGGACGGTCTGCAGACGGTCCTTCCTTTCGGACTGAAGAAGATCCATGCCCTGCGTACCATGACAACAGAGTCCACGGCTGTGATGATCCCATTTCATACGCAGGAGATCATGCATGACGGCGGCGTTTACTTCGGGCAGAATGCGGTTAGCAAGAATATGATCGTGGTTGACCGTAGAAAACTGCTAAACGGCAACAGCTTCCGTCTGGGAGTCAGCGGATCGGGAAAAAGTTTCTCCGCAAAGGAGGAAATTGTAGCGTTGGCTCTTTCCCGGCCGGATGACGATATCCTGATCCTGGATCCTGAATCGGAATTCACCTTGCTGGCGGAGGCATTGAAAGGAGAAGTGATCCGGGTATCGGCAACGTCAGATACCCATCTGAATGCCTTGGATATGGACAGCGCCTATGGGGATGAGAAAAATCCGCTGATTGAAAAAAGCCAGTTTGTGCTGTCGCTATTTGAACAGCTGGTAGGAGCCGGAAACTTAAGCGCCAAGGAACATTCCATCCTGGACCGGTGTACAGCGGATGTTTACCGGGATTATATCCGCAGCGGATACAAAGGAGAAGTCCCTACGCTGAAAGATTTGTACCGACAGCTGATGCTCCAGCCGGAGGAAGAAGCCAGGGATCTGGCGCTGTCCTCGGAACTATTTGTCAACGGCAGCCTGAACACCTTTGCACAGGAGACAAATGTCAATACAAAGAGCCGGATCATTGCCTATGATATCCGGGAACTGGGGGAACAGCTCATGCCAATCGGTATCCTTGTGACGCTGGACGCTATTTTTAACCGGGTGATCCAGAACTGGAGGAAGGGGAAGACTACATGGATTTTTGTGGATGAATTCTATCTATTATTCCGCTACCAGTACAGCGCAGAATTTTTCTATAAGCTGTGGAAGCGGATTCGAAAATATAATGGGTTCATGAACGCTATGACGCAGAACGTGGATGAAGTCCTGCGATCCGATACGGCCCGGCTCATGCTTGCAAACAGTGAGTTTATCATTATGCTGAACCAGGCGGCCACAGACCGGGAAGAACTGGCACGGATCCTGAATATTTCTGAGGACCAGTTGGGATATATCACTAATGTAAAGGCAGGATCCGGTCTGATCCGCTGTTCCGGAAATATTGTTCCGTTTGAGAACAGCCATCCCCGGGATTCCCTCTTCCGGCTGATGTCAACTACCCCTGGGGAATCTCTCCTGGGAGGTCAGAATGCGAAAAACGGATTCGGAAATAAAGTTTCATAGTGAAAAGTAAATGAGATACAGGACAGCAGGCAGGAGTATCCTGCGGCTGTCCTGTTGCCTGAAAGGAGGAAATGCCAATGGAAAAAGAAAACGCCTTAAAAGTTCCGCTGAAAGAGCAGGAAAATCTAAAAGAACTGTTCCTTCTGCTGGAACAGAACGGGATGGAACAGGAAAAAAAGCAGGATGTGCAGATGGTAGATTATATTGATGGGATTGAAACAAAAATGGAGGAAGTTCTCTCTCAGCTGACGGAAATGAGGGAGCAGCTCTCCGGGATTGAAAATAAAGGAGTCCGTGCAAATGTGGAAAAGATCGTAGAGGCAGTGTCAGGAAGAATGGACGATGCAAAACAGGCCCTTGAGAACTTAAAGCAAGCCTTTCTCGGAAAAGTAGAGCAGGCACTTCAGGCGGGAAAATCCAAAGGCAGGAAGGCGCTTTCCGGGATTATCCAAGCCAGCCATCTGCCGAGGATGACTTTCCGGGTGCAGCGCCTGCTCCGGATGGCGATTGTGAAAGCGGATCAGGGAATTGAAAAGCTGGGGAATATAGCAGACGAGTTCCATGCGGCAAAACAGCATATGGGGAATGCAAGAAGAGCGCTGACGGGGAAAAAGATAAAGCAGATCAGCAGCCGGGATCCAGAGAAAGGCGTAATTTTTGAAATCCAGAAACAGATGTTTCAGGGCTTGATGTTCATGGAACAAATGGAACGGCGGACAGAAAATCTGCTGAAAAAGATGGACCTGCTGACAGCCAGAGATGAAAAGGCACGTACTTCTGTCAGGGAGAGTATACAGGAGCTAAAATCGGATCAGCAGACTTCTAGCGGGATACCCCAAAGACAGAAGAACGAACCGGTCCGGGGGTAAAAGAATATGTGAAAACGGTGGTGACAGAAGAGGAGGTGGTTTATGCCGGACATTAAGACAAGAGAGACGGACAGGACCTTGAAAATCCGGGATGGAGCGGCAAGGCTGCCAAAGGAATTGGTACGGGATATCACAGTGAAATCGGGTGACGCCGTAAAAGGCTCCCTTTTTTCTGCACCGTCTGCAGGACAAGGAAAGTCTATGTCGGAAGAGGCAGGTGACCGTTTGCAGAGCGGGATGGAGCGGACAGCAGATACAGGTGCTCGTGCGGCATGGGGAGCTGGGAAAAAGACGGCTCAGAGAACAGCAAAAAAATGTCGAGAGAAGTCTGCATATACAGGATATTCCGAGGGAACGCAGAATGATACAGGCAGCTTTCCAGACAGACAATCCGCAGAACCACCCACAGGGATATATTCTTCAGGAGCGAAACCACAAAGAGAGCCGGGAATCCGGCCGGAAGAATCTGCAATTCATGAAAAACAGACAGAACAGCTCCGTAACAGGGCGAAGGAAGGGGCGCGGGCAGTACAGGAGACGGCTGAATCTGCTGGGAAAAGAACAGCGGGTGATCCCGAGAAGCTGTCATATTCCTCTGCAGGACGCATCAAATCTAAAAGCCGGATGGAGAAAATGAGTAAAAGCAGTGATGCTGTTCTGGGGCAGAGCCGTAGAACTTATCAGGCAGGAAAGCAGCTTGCTATTAAGGGGAAAAATGCGGCAGGAAAGACAGCAAAAGGCACAAAACGGGCGATCCACAGCTTGAAAACAGCGGCGAAGACAGCCGTAACCGCCGTACGTTCTGCTCTGGCAGTAATCTCTGCGGGCAGTGCTGCAGTCTTTCTTGTTATTATTCTCGGTGTGATAGGCGGGATTGCTGCTTTTTCAGATAACAGCAGTGCGGAGCCTCTCAGTCAGGAAGTTCTGGCTTATACTGCTACCATTCAGAAATATGCGTCCCAGTATGGGATTCCGGAATACGTTGCCTCTATCCAGGCCATCATGATGCAGGAGAGTGGAGGCAGAGGTACAGATCCCATGCAGGCCAGCGAGTGTCCTTATAATACTCGTTATCCAAACAGCCCCGGTGCCATTCAGGATCCAGAGTATTCTATACAGGTAGGCGTGCAGTATTATGCAGACTGTGTCAATCAGGCCGGGTGTGAGAGTCCGGCGGATATGGGAAAACTGCAGCTTAGCTGGCAGGGATACAATTATGGAAATGGGTACATAGGATGGGCGCTCACGAACTATGGGGGATATAGCCTGGAGAATGCTTTGGAATTCAGCCAGCAACAGGCGGCAGCTCACGGCTGGTCAGGGTATGGTGATCCGGAGTATGTTCCCCATGTGCAGAGATACTATTCCGGAGGAAATATATTTGCCGGATTGTTCGGAAATCAGCAGATCGTGACGGTCGCGCAGAATGAGATCGGAGCCAGTGACGGTCAGAAATATTGGAGCTGGTATGGATTCGGTTCCTATCAGGAATGGTGCGCCTGCTTTGTAAGCTGGTGCGGAGAACAGGCAGGATTGATTGAGAGCGGAGCAATGCCGAAGTTTTCTTTATGTTCTGACGGTATGTCATGGTTCCAGAATCATGGGAAATGGCAGACATCAGGAAGTACGCCCAGTGCGGGAACTCTGGTTTTCTTTGACTGGGGAGGCGATAGTGTACCGGATCATGTGGCAATCGTGGAGAAATGTGAGAATGGGATTGTCTATACCGTGGAGGGAAATACGAGTACAAGGGTGAATGGGGAGAGTGTCCGGGGAGTGTGGCAACATCAGTACCCGGTTAGTGACCAATCCATTCTTGGCTATGGCACAATATGATGCTGACTCAAAATTAGAATGATTTATATAAGTGTCCAAATTGCCGGAAATTTAATTCCAGCAATTAAGAAGATAATTAAATTACCTCAAAGTTCTTTTTCAGTTCTTCCAGTAATAACTCTGCTACAGGACTGAATCATCCTGTTTGAGGCGGCGGCAAGGGAGCTGAAACGCCTGGACGCCGTACCCCTGCCCGCCACCCAGCGGCTCCGGGCCGAGATGGACGAGCTCACCGCCAGGAAGGCCGCCCTGCAATCGGAATATAGAAAAGCCCAGCGGGAGGAGCGGGAGTACAACACCCTCCGCCAGAATGTGGAGGCCCTGCTGGAAAAGCCGAGGGAGGCCGAACCGCAGAGACAGCGAAATAACGAGCTGGAATAGCGGAGGTTGTGCGCCTTTACCAGACTTTTCAAAAACCCCTGGGCGCGGTCAGATTTTCCCGGTATAATGGAGGCAGGAATGGAGGTGCCGCCAATGACGAGAACCGAGGCCATCAAGGAATTTTTCAA
>CALWTQ010000023.1 GCA_944384505.1 uncultured Mediterraneibacter sp. | reverse complement strand
GTGGAAGAGAGAAATCTTAGAAAAACCCGTGTGGGCAAGGTTGTCAGCGACAAGATGGACAAAACGATCGTTGTTGCTGTTGAGGACCATGTAAGACACCCGCTTTATAAGAAGATTGTTAAGAGAACTTACAAGCTGAAAGCACACGATGAGAACAACGAGTGCAGAATCGGCGATACAGTAAAAGTAATGGAAACAAGGCCGCTGTCAAAAGACAAGAGATGGAGACTTGTGGAAATCATGGAGAAAGCGAAATAATTATTGAAGGAGGTTTACCTGCATGATACAGCAAGAGAGCAGACTGAGAGTAGCAGATAACACAGGTGCGAAAGAATTACTGTGTATCCGTGTGCTCGGCGGTTCTACAAGAAGATATGCGAGCATCGGTGATGTGATCGTTGCGACTGTTAAAGATGCAACACCAGGCGGCGTTGTTAAAAAAGGAGATGTCGTTAAGGCTGTAGTTGTACGTTCTGTAAAGGGCGCACGCCGTAAAGACGGTTCCTATATCAAATTTGATGAGAATGCTGCTGTTATTATAAAAGACGATTTGAACCCGCGTGGAACACGTATTTTTGGACCAGTAGCCCGTGAGCTTAGAGAGAAACACTTTATGAAGATCGTTTCCCTGGCTCCGGAAGTACTGTAGGAGGTGCCAAGATGTCAACAATGAAGATTAAAAAAGGCGACACTGTTAAGGTTATCGCCGGAAAAGATAAAGACAAAGAAGGCAAAGTAATTGCCGTAAATAAAAAAGACGGTAAAGTCCTGGTTGAAGGCGTCAACATGCTGACAAAGCACACAAAGCCGAGCGCAGCAAATCAGAATGGCGGGATCATTCATCAGGAAGGCTACATTGATGCGTCCAACGTTATGTACGTACACAAAGGACAGGCAACAAGAGTAGGATTCAAGATGGATGGCGACAAGAAAGTCCGTTTTGCTAAGAAAACAGGCGAAGTGATTGATTAATTCGAGGAAGGAGGTCCAGGACTTTGAGTAGACTGAAAGAACAGTACCAGAATGAGATCGTTGATGCAATGATCAAAAAATTCGGATATAAAAATATTATGGAAGTGCCGAAGCTCGACAAAGTTGTAATCAACATGGGCGTTGGCGAAGCGAAAGAAAACGCAAAGGTTTTAGAGTCTGCGATTGCTGATATGGAGAAGATCGCAGGACAGAAAGCCGTTGTGACAAGAGCAAAGAACTCCGTGGCTAACTTCAAGATCAGAGAGGGAATGCCGATCGGATGCAAGGTGACACTTAGAGGCGAGAAGATGTACGAGTTCGTTGACCGTCTGATCAACCTTGCGCTTCCCCGCGTGCGTGACTTTAGAGGTGTAAACCCGAACGCATTCGACGGAAGAGGAAACTATGCGCTTGGGATCAAGGAGCAGCTGATTTTCCCGGAGATCGAGTACGATAAGATCGATAAAGTCAGAGGTATGGATGTAATTTTCGTTACAACAGCTAAGACTGACGAGGAAGCACGTGAATTATTGACACAGTTCAATATGCCGTTTGCAAAGTAAGGAGGGAAATTCATGGCAAAGACATCAATGAAAATCAAACAGCAGCGTAAGCCGAAATTCTCCACAAGAGAGTACAGCCGCTGCAGAATCTGCGGACGTCCGCACGCGTATTTGAGAAAATATGGAATCTGCCGTATCTGCTTCCGCGAACTGGCATACAAAGGACAGATCCCCGGCGTTAAAAAAGCAAGTTGGTAGGCACTGAACACTTGGCGAAGCCAAGCGTCAGCGCAGGCTGAGTCTAGTGAGAAGGCCCGTCCCAAGCGTTTGCATTGAGCACTTAGCGAGGTATTATCGAGCTTAGTGCGAAAGCAGATACCCCGAATGAAATGAGAGGGTATCATCCTTAATGTAAATACAGGCGCACGGACGTCAACCGGATTAGAAAAAATAGGAGGAAATTTATCAATGACTATGAGCGATCCGATTGCAGATATGCTTACAAGAATTCGTAACGCGAATACTGCAAAACATGATACAGTAGATGTACCGGCATCCAAGATGAAAATTGCTATCGCAAACATCCTGCTCGATGAAGGATATATCGCAAAATATGACCTTGTAGAAGATGGACATTTCCAGACAATTCATATCACACTGAAATACGGTGCTGACAAGAATGAGAAGGTTATCTCCGGACTTAAGAGAATCTCCAAACCGGGACTGCGTGTTTACGCGAACACAGAGGATCTTCCGAGAGTACTCGGCGGACTTGGAACAGCCATCATCTCTACAAACAAAGGTGTCGTAACAGACAAAGAGGCAAGAAAACTCGGCGTAGGCGGAGAGGTTCTTTGTTTCGTTTGGTAGGCCGAAAGCAACTTAATGAACCGGAGCTGAAAGCGAACGGTGAATTTAGTGCGAGGTCGTTCTTTGAGATTGGCAAGGGCAAGCCAACAGGCGCAGCCCGAGCTTAGCGAAAAGAACTTCCTTGTAAAACCTCGCGCCGACAGGCGCATGCAACTGAAAACAGAGCAGCCTAAAGCCGCTGCTCCGAAAATCTAAGTTAAGGAGGAAAACAGGTATGTCACGTATCGGAAGACTGCCGGTTGCAATCCCTGCAGGAGTGACTGTAGAGGTTGCTGAGAAGAATGTAGTGACCGTAAAAGGTCCGAAGGGAACTCTTACAAAAGAGCTTCCGGTTGAAATGGAAATCAAAGTTGAAGGTGAAGCGGTAACTGTAACAAGACCGAATGATCTCAAGAAGATGAAATCTCTTCACGGCCTGACAAGAACACTGATCAACAACATGGTTGTTGGTGTTACTCAGGGATATGAGAAAGTTCTTGAAGTAAACGGCGTAGGATACAGAGCTGCTAAATCTGGAAATAAGCTGACACTGAACCTTGGATACTCTCATCCAGTCGAGATGATCGATCCGGAAGGCGTTGAAACTGTTCTGGACGGTCAGAACAAGATCACTGTAAAAGGTATTGACAAAGAGAAAGTCGGCCAGTACGCTGCAGAGATCAGAGACAAGAGAAGACCGGAGCCTTATAAGGGCAAAGGAATCAAGTACGCTGATGAAGTGATCAGACGTAAAGTCGGTAAGACTGGTAAGAAATAAGTAAGGAGAGTGTGAAAATGGTTAGTAAGAAATCAAGAAGCGAAATTCGTAGAAAAAAACACATGAAATTACGCAACCGTTTCAGCGGCACTGCAGAGAGACCGCGTTTAGCTGTGTTCAGAAGCAATAATCATATGTACGCTCAGATCATCGATGACACTGTTGGAAATACTCTGGTTTCCGCTTCCACTCTTCAGAAAGATGTGAAGGCAGAGCTCGAGAAGACCAACAACGTTGAGGCAGCTGCATACCTCGGCAAAGTGATCGCTGAGAGAGCAAAAGAAAAAGGTATCACTGAAGTTGTCTTTGACAGAGGCGGCTTTATATACCAGGGAAAAATCAAAGCACTGGCAGACGCAGCAAGAGAAGCTGGGCTGAATTTCTAGGGAAGGGAGAACACAGATGAGACAGGAACGTATTGATGCTAGTCAGATGGAATTATTAGAAAAAGTGGTATCAATCAAACGTGTTACCAAGGTTGTTAAAGGTGGTCGTAACTTCAAATTCACAGCTTTAGTTGTTGTCGGCGATGGAAATGGCCATGTTGGTGCAGGTTTGGGAAAAGCTACTGAGATCCCGGAAGCGATCCGCAAGGGAAAAGAAGATGCTATGAAGAAGATGATCGCAGTATCACTTGATGATAATGCAAGTGTGATCCATGATGTGATCGGAAAATTCGGAAGCTCTTCCGTACTTCTTAAGAACGCTCCGGATGGTACCGGTGTGATCGCCGGAGGTCCGGCTCGTGCCGTGATCGAGATGGCGGGAATTAAGAATATCCGTACAAAATCACTGGGATCTAATAATAAGCAGAACGTTGTGCTTGCTACAATCGAAGGACTTAAGAGCACAAAGTCACCGGAAGACGTTGCGAGACTTCGCGGCAAGTCAATTGAGGAGATCATGGGCTAATAGATAGAAGATGTTACAGTGTTAACTTGTTCTATCAAACAAGGAGGTAAGATTGAAATGGCAAACTTAAAAGTTACATTAGTAAAGTCTACAATCGGAGCCATACCAAAGCATAAGAAAACTGTTGAGGCCCTTGGTCTCAGAAAAACGGGCAGAACAGTTGTACTGCCGGACAATGCAGCTACCAGAGGTATGGTACAGCAGGTGAAACACCTGGTTAAGGTTGAAGAAGAGGCATAAAAAGATAAGGAGGTAATGTCATGGACTTATCAAACTTAAGACCGGCAGACGGTTCGAAACAGAGTGATAATTTCAGAAGAGGCCGCGGACATGGTTCAGGAAACGGCAAGACAGCCGGCAAAGGCCACAAAGGACAGAAGGCGCGTTCAGGTGCTACAAGACCTGGCTTCGAAGGTGGTCAGATGCCTTTATACAGAAGAATCCCGAAGAGAGGATTCACAAACAGAAATTCCAAGACAATTATTGGAATTAATTTAGGCGCGCTTGAGAGATTCGAGGACGGCGCTACAGTATCTGTCGAGACACTGATCGAGGCAGGTATCGTGAAGAACCCGAGAGACGGAGTTAAAATTCTTGGAAATGGAGAGTTAACTAAGAAGCTTACTGTTCAGGCCAATGCATTCAGCGCAAAGGCTGCAGAAAAGATTGAAGCACTTGGTGGAAAAGCAGAGGTGATCTAATGCTTAAAACAGTACGCAGGGCATTTCAGATAGAGGATATCCGCAAGAGAATTCTTTATACATTTGTAATGCTCATCGTTGTAAGGCTTGGATCGCAGCTGCCTACACCGGGCGTAGATCCAACTATTATTCAGGAATTTTTTGAAAGCCAGACCGGTGACGCTTTTAACTTTTTTGAAGCGTTCACCGGCGGCTCATTTACAAATTTTTCTGTTTTTGCCCTGAGCATTACGCCGTACATTACATCTTCCATTATCATGCAGCTCCTTACAATTGCGATTCCCAAACTTGAGGAAATGCAGAAAGAAGGAGAGGAAGGAAGGAAGAAGATTGCGGCGATCACGAGGTATGTGACAGTGGCGCTGGCACTGATTGAGTCTACCGCGCTTGCAGTTGGATTCGGGCGTCAGGGGCTTCTGGAAGACTACAACTTCGTAAGCTGTGCTATCGTAGTGTGTACTCTTACTGCGGGAAGTGCATTCCTTATGTGGATCGGTGAGCGTATTACAGAAAACGGTGTCGGAAATGGTATTTCCATCGTTCTTCTGATCAATATCCTTTCACGTGTTCCGAATGATTTTGTTACTTTATACACGCAGTTCATGAGTGGAAAGAAGCTTGCGCAGGCGGGGCTTGCAGGCGCAGTTATCCTGGTAGTGATCCTTGCAGTTGTGATCTTTGTAGTGGTGCTGCAGAGCGCAGAGAGAAGGATTGCTGTTCAGTATTCCAAGAAGGTTCAGGGAAGAAAAACATATGGTGGACAGTCCACACATATTCCGCTCCGTATTAATACCGCAGGTGTGATTCCGGTTATTTTCGCGTCTTCCCTGATGCAGACGCCGATTGTGATTGCCAGCTTCCTCGGAAAGGGAAATGGCACAGGGATCGGAAGCCAGATTCTTGCGGCAATGAACTCCAACAACTGGTGCAAACCATCGCAGCCGATATATTCCATTGGTCTTGTGGTTTACATTCTGCTCACGATATTTTTTGCATATTTCTATACTTCGATTACATTTAATCCGCTGGAAATTGCAAATAACATGAAAAAGAGCGGAGGATTTATTCCGGGTATCCGTCCTGGAAAGCCGACAGTGGAGTATTTGCAGAAGATCCTGAATTATATCATCTTCATCGGAGCATGCGGCCTGGTGATTGTCCAGGTAATTCCGTTCTTCTTTAATGGTGTGTTCGGTGCCAATGTATCTTTTGGAGGAACATCTATCATCATTATCGTCGGAGTTGTGCTTGATACGATTAAAAAGATCGAATCACAGATGCTTGTGAGAAATTACACAGGATTTTTAAATAATAAAGGAAGTAATATGAAGAACAGCTTCCTGGGATATTAAGTCATTTTCAGCTCGCCCTGTTTTATCCATTCCGGGGATAAAACTATGCGGGCTCATGGCTTATACAGAAGTAATAATAAATCAGTAACAGGTCCGCCCACCCCTGTCAGGCGGACTGTTACACAAATTAAAAAGGATCGGAGGTAAAAGTTATGAAGATCATCATGTTAGGAGCACCTGGTGCAGGAAAGGGAACTCAGGCAAAGAAGATCGCGGAGAAATATGGAATTCCTCATATTTCTACAGGCGATATTTTCCGCGCCAACATTAAGAACGGTACTGAGCTCGGGAAAAAGGCAAAGACTTATATGGATCAGGGCCTGCTTGTGCCAGATGAGCTTGTCGTTGACCTCGTTGTTGACAGAGTAAACCAGGACGACTGTGCGTCAGGTTATGTGCTTGATGGTTTCCCCCGTACAATTCCGCAGGCTGAGGCGCTTGACAAAGCACTCTCAGAGATGGGCCAGAAAGTGGACTATGCCATCAACGTTGAAGTGCCGGACGACAATATCGTGAACCGTATGTCAGGCAGAAGAGCATGTGTGGACTGCGGCGCGACATACCATATCGTGTATGCTCCGACAAAAGAAGAAGGCATCTGCGATAAATGCGGCGGAAGTCTTATCCTGAGAGATGATGACAAACCGGAAACGGTCCTGAAAAGACTTGGCGTATACCATGAGCAGACACAGCCTCTGATTGATTATTACACCCAGGCAGGCATCTTAAAAGAGGTTGACGGAACAGTTGATATCGATGACGTTTTTGCGGCAATCGTGAAGATTCTTGGAGAGTAGGCGGTATGAAGCTGGAGCCGGGAATGCTGGCGGTGTCAAAGGCGGGGCATGACAAGGGTCATGTCTATGTCATAATCGATGTCGAAGAGGAATATGTATATGTGGCGGACGGGGATTTAAGACCCCTCCGTCATATGAAACGGAAAAACAGAAAGCATATCCAGCCGGTCTTGAGGGTGAGGCTGGACGGGATCCCGGATGATCCGGCGGTCCGAGGAATAATTAGAAAATTCGTAGCAGATCAGAGCCGGGCGTAAGAGTGTCCGGATGCAGGAGGAATAACATGTCAAAAGCTGACGTAATTGAAATTGAGGGTGTTGTTGTAGAAAAGCTTCCGAACGCGATGTTTAAAGTGGAGCTGGAGAATGGACACATTGTCCTGGCGCATATCAGCGGGAAGCTGAGAATGAATTTTATCAAAATTCTTCCGGGAGATAAGGTGACGCTGGAGATGTCTCCGTACGATCTCAGCAAAGGAAGAATCATCTGGCGAGATAAATGACCGAAAGCACTTAGTGAAAGCGAAGCGGAGAAAAATAAATTTACAGTTGACTTTGAAGTGCATTTGATGCTATACTGTCAAATGGTCACGATTGGGAAGGTGTGCCCATTTTTGGCCGTGTAATGTAGGCAGAGCAAAGAAGGGAAGGAGGATTTGACATGAAGGTTAGATCATCAGTAAAACCAATTTGTGAAAAATGCAAGATTATTAAAAGAAAAGGAAGCATCAGAGTAATCTGTGAAAATCCGAAGCACAAACAGCGTCAGGGCTGACACTGAACACTGGCATTGCACACTTAATGAGAGCGAGATGAAAGCGAAGCTCGAATTTAGTGAGAAAGCCCATCCGGAAACTTAGCGAGGTATTATCGAGCTTAGTTGAGGGATGTTTCATTATTCAGTGTTAGGCGCACGGACGAGCAGCGGTTGGTTGAAAATATATCAATCAACGTTGAATTCGGATTTTTAATTTAGGCGGCTGACAGCGCGACACACAAGGCAGTGTGTAGGGCTGTTTAATATACAGTAAGGATACACCGCACCTGTACACAGGTACCGCAGGGCGCGTGTTCGATTGTATATTGCTTCTAATACCCGGCGTTTGCATTGGCGGATTTTTAAGTGAATCCGTGCCGGGAAAGGGCGTGATTCTATCACTTTCACGCCTGGGCTGGGATATCGGGCAGGAGAGAACACAGAGAAGAAGCCCGGTAGGATGCATGCTGTTAAGGCAGACAAAGTCTGCGGGCATCCGCAGCCTCAGTTAAAGTAGATATCAAAAAGAAAATGGAGGAAAGACACATGGCTCGTATTGCAGGTGTAGACTTACCAAGAGACAAACGCGTAGAAATCGGTCTGACTTATATCTATGGAATCGGAAGAACAAGTTCAAACCGTATTTTAGCAGAGGCAGGAGTAGATCCGAACACTCGCGTGAGAGATCTCACAAGTGAAGAGGTTAAGAAGATCAGTGCCGTGATCGATGAGACTCAGGTTGTAGAGGGTGATCTCAGAAGAGAGATCCAGCTCAATATCAAGAGACTGAAAGAGATCGGATGCTACCGTGGAATCCGTCACAGAAAAGGACTTCCGGTACGTGGTCAGAAAACAAAGACAAATGCAAGAACATGCAAAGGTCCTAAGAGAACTGTAGCAAACAAGAAAAAGTGAGCACTTAGCGAAAGCAAGCTGGTAAGCGCAGCTTGAGCTTAGTGCGAACTTTGTTCGGTGAACTTGGCGAGGTATTTTCGAGCCTAGTGAAGCGAACATCCAGAAACACTTAGCGAAAGCAAGCTGGTAAGCGCAGCTTGAGCTTAGTGCGAACTTTGTTCGGTGAACTTGGCGAGGTATTTTCGAGCCTAGTGAAGCGAACATCCAGAAACACTTAGCGAAAGCAAGCTGGTAAGCGCAGCTTGAGCTTAGCTGAGCGAATCACCTTTTGAAGAGAATAGAGAAAGTAGGTTAGTTTAAATGGCAAAGAAGGTTGCAAAAAAAGTAACAAAGAAACGTGTCAAGAAAAACGTTGAACGAGGACAGGCACATATCCAGTCATCTTTTAATAATACAATCGTAACATTAACAGATACACAGGGAAATGCTCTTTCATGGGCAAGTGCAGGCGGCCTGGGATTCAGAGGTTCAAGGAAATCTACTCCGTACGCAGCGCAGATGGCGGCTGAGACAGCAGCTAAGGCAGCATTAGTACACGGCCTTAAGTCAGTAGATGTATTCGTAAAGGGACCTGGATCAGGAAGAGAAGCAGCGATTCGTGCACTTCAGGCATGCGGCATTGATGTAGTAAGCATCAAGGACGTAACACCGGTTCCACACAACGGATGCCGTCCGCCGAAGCGCAGAAGAGTGTAATTGCAGGTCAGACCATTATAGATTGGAAGATGACAGCCGGGAACATAAGATATATGTTTTCGCTGTAGTGTATCAAGACGCCGGCCAAGGGCGTCGGCATAGATAAAATTAGGAGGATAGACATGGCAGTAAACAGAGTTCCTGTTCTTAAAAGATGCCGTTCATTAGGCATGGATCCGATTTACCTCGGAATCAGTAAGAAATCTAACAGACAGTTAAAAAGATCAAATAGAAAAATGAGCGAGTATGGCCTTCAGCTCCGTGAGAAGCAGAAAGCAAAATTCATCTACGGCGTACTGGAGAAACCGTTCAGAAACTACTTCGAGAAGGCAAAACGGATGGAAGGCATGACAGGCGATAACCTGATGAGACTTCTGGAGTCCAGACTGGACAATGTTATGTTCCGTATGGGATTTGCAAGAACAAGAAAAGAGGCCAGACAGATCGTTGATCACAAGCACGTTCTTGTAAACGGCAAGCAGGTAAACATCCCGTCTTACCTTGTAAAAGCCGGAGATACAATTGAGATCAAAGAGAAAAAGAAAGGCTCACAGAGATACAAAGAGATTCTCGAGGCAACAGGCGGAAATATGGTTCCGGACTGGCTTGAAGTTGATGCTGAGAACCTCAGAGGGACAGTGAAAGAGCTTCCGGCAAGAGAAGCAATCGATGTGCCCGTAGATGAAATGTTGATCGTCGAGTTATATTCTAAGTAATATCGGCTGCAACAGCGTATCCCCTCAACATTTTAAAACCCATAAGGAGGGTCTGTGTAGTGTTTGATTTTAATAAACCGAATATTGAAATTACGGATGTTTCAGATGATAAAAAGTATGGAAGATTTGTGGTAGAGCCGCTCGAGAGAGGATACGGGACAACTCTTGGAAACTCCCTGAGAAGAATTATGCTTTCTTCTCTTCCGGGAGCTGCCATCAGTTCCGTAAAGATCGACGGGGTGCTTCATGAGTTCAGTTCCATTCCGGGTGTGAAGGAAGATGTGACAGAGATTATCATGAACCTGAAATCTCTGGCAATCAAGAACACATCCGAGTCAGATGAAGTTAAGACAGCGTATATCGAATTTGAGGGTGAGGGTGTCGTTACAGGCGCTGACATCCAGGTGGATTCTGATATCGAGATTGTGAATCCCGAGCAGGTCATCGCTACATTAAGCGGCGGAAAAGACTGCAAGCTGTACATGGAAATGACGATCACAAAAGGCAGAGGATATGTAGGCGCGGATAAGAATAAGACAGAGGACATGCCGATCGGCGTGATTCCGATTGATTCTATCTACACACCGGTTGAGCGTGTGAACCTTACGACCGAGAATGCGCGTGTAGGCCAGAGCATGGATTATGATAAGCTGACACTGGATGTCTGGACAAAGGGAACTATGCTTCCTGACGAGGCGGTAAGCCTTGCGGCAAAAGTGTTAAGCGAGCATCTGAAGCTCTTTGTTGATCTGTCAGAAGTTGCACAGGCGGCGGAAGTCATGATCGAGAAAGAGGATGACGAGAAAGAAAAAGTTCTCGAGATGAGTATTGACGAGCTGGAGCTTTCCGTTCGTTCATACAATTGTCTGAAGAGAGCCGGAATCAATACAGTAGAAGAGCTGACAAACAAGACTCCGGAGGATATGATGAAAGTCCGTAACCTCGGACGTAAATCTCTGGAAGAAGTGCTTGCGAAGCTAAAAGAGCTCAACCTTGAGCTGAACCAGGGCGACGAGTAATGTAAGCCCTGCCGGAAACTGAGAAAATCTCCGCCGGTAAGCCCGATGAGCGCGGCGGGGGCATTTGATTAGTAAGCCCGAAGATGCATAACCAAGTGGAGGAATTAAGAAATGGCAAAGTATAGAAAACTCGGCAGAACATCGAGCCAGAGAAAGGCTCTGCTTAGAAACCAGGTAACAGCTCTGTTAAACAACGGAAAGATCGTTACAACAGAGGCTAAGGCAAAAGAGATCCGCAAGATCGCGGAAGGCCTTATTGCAATGGCAGTTAGAGAGAAAGACAACTACGATGAGGTTACAATCACAGCTAAAGTTGCCCGCAAGGACAAAGACGGCAAGAGAGTAAAAGAAGTAGTTGACGGAAAGAAAGTAACTGTCTACGACGAAGTAGAGAAGAAGATCAAAAAAGACCAGCCGAGCAGACTTCACGCAAGACGTGAGATGCTCAAAGTTCTCTACCCGGTTAAAGACGTTCCGGTAAAGGCTGCGGGAAAGAAAGCAGCTACAAAGAACGTTGACGTGGTGGAGAAGCTGTTCTCAGAGATCGCTCCAAAGTATGCGGACCGCAACGGCGGATACACAAGAATCGTGAAGATCGGCCAGCGTAAAGGTGACGCTGCTATGGAAGTTCTGATTGAGCTTGTATAATCAGCGAAAATAATAGAGTTGATAAGAAGAGCCCCTCTTGCAGAGCATTTGCAGGAGGGGATTTTATATTGCAGGCCGGAGACTATATGAATCCGGGGATGCGGCCTGCGCTTTTCATGTGAGCGCCCGTTAATGAGAAAAACAGTGGATTATTGTTGAATTGCACATGAATATTGGATATACTTAGATCAATGCGAGAGAAACCGGAGAAAACATATGGAAAATATAAAGCGTGTAACAGATGCGGACAATGTGAGACTGAGTGAGGATGAAAAATCAGTTGTGATTATCGATCAGACGAAGCTCCCAAACGTGACAGAATATTTAACACTGGGAACCGCGGAGGAGCTCTATGAGGCGATACAAAAGCTGAGAGTCAGGGGCGCACCGGCGATCGGGATCTTTGCGGGATATGGGATTTACTGCCTGGCGCAGACTATTCGTTCAGATGATTATGAGGGATTCAGGAAGAAATTCCACGAATACAAGGAGCATCTGAATTCCTCACGGCCCACTGCTGTAAACCTGAGCTGGGCGTTAAACAGGATGGAGAGGGTTGTGACGTCCAATCCCCATCTTTCTGTGGGGGAGATATTGGATCTGCTGCGGGAAGAGTGCGTGATGATACAGCAGGAAGATATTGCCATGTGCCGTGCCATCTCTGAGTATGGGCTGAGCCTTCTTAAAAATGGTGACGGTATCATCACTCACTGTAATGCAGGGCCGCTTGCTACATCCAGATACGGAACTGCTCTTGGCCCGATTCTTCTGGGAAGGGAGAAAGGGATGCAGTTTAAGGTGTTTGCTGATGAGACAAGGCCCCTGCTGCAGGGTGCAAGGCTTACAGCCTATGAACTGCAGAAAGCAGGTGTGGACGTAACGCTCATCTGTGATAATATGGCCTCAATTGTTATGAAAAACGGCTGGATTCAGGCATGTCTGGTCGGATGCGACCGGATCGCCGCCAACGGGGATGCGGCGAACAAAATCGGCACGAGCGGAGTTGCAATTCTGGCGAAATACTATGGGATTCCCTTTTATGTGCTGGGCCCGTCCTCGACCATTGACCTGGACTGCCCGACCGGCAATGAAATTAAGATCGAACTGCGCAGCCCTGACGAGATCAAAAGAGGATTCTATAAGGAGCCTGTGGCGCTGGAGGAAGTGAAGTGTTACAACCCGGCGTTTGACATTACAGACCATTCCCTGATCACTGCGATTATTACAGAAAAAGGGATACTGCGCCCGCCGTATGACAAGGCACTTGCGGATATGTTCCGGTAGACAGCCAAAGGTTCAGCCATGGAAAGGGCTTTATTATGACGTTGTAAGTTATACAAAGGAGGAGTATTTAAATATGGAGAAACAGCCAAGAATGTTTCCACTCAGCAGGTGGAGAAGAAGGGGGATGCTGCGCACGGCGCTATGCCTCGTGTGCGCCTGTATGCTGCTGGCATCGGGGACATTTCCGCTTTTGCCGGTAATGGAAGTAAAAGCCCAGGATTCTCAGGGGGAATATTATTATACGCAGCTTACGGAGCAGGAAAAGGAAGTATATAAACAGATCAAGGAGCAGGCGGAGGAATTGACTGATCCATATGATCCGGGTAATCTTAGAGTGACCCTTTCGTCACCGCTTAAAGAGGATACGAGCATTGCCCGGGCGCAGTTTGCGTTTTTCCGCGATCATCCGGAGTATTTCTGGATAAATGTCAGTCGTATCGCGTTCGAGGAGGACGAGAACTCAACGGAAGCTGCTCCGTCGTGGCATCTGTCTGCTGTGAGCGGCGAATCTTATTTCTACGATGGCTTTACAAAAGAGAACCTGGCGCAGTACCGTTCAGAGTTCGAAAAGGCTGTTGATGAAATCGTTGCAGAAGCGCCCCAGGGCGGTGGGGCGGTGCTGCTGGCCCGTTATTTTAATAACTGGCTTGTAATCAACAACACGTACAATGTCAATGGGATGGGGGCCGACAACTTCTCCCGCTGTGCGGCAAGCGGCATTCTCAGCAGGAACGATTCTCAGACCGGCCCTGTCTGCTATGGATATGCAACGGCCCTTAAGGTTCTTCTGGACAGGGCGGGAGTACCGAATGCCTTTGTTGAGGGAAGTGCTTACAATGACAAAAATCTGCCCTATGGTGAAAGACACGCATGGAATTATGTGCAGGTTGAGGGAAAGTGGTATGCGCTCGACCCCACATGGGACGACCCGGGTATTCTAAATCGCCCGGCCACAGAGAGCTATTTTCTGGTAGGTTCTGAGACTGAGACTATCCAAAGTCTTCCAGACGGCATGGATGAGAGCATGCGTCTGTTTGGCGGAAACCATGTTGCGCAGGAAATCGGAATTTATAATCTGTCTTACCCGGAACTTTCAAAAGAGCAATACAATCTTTCTGACGACGCGATACAGGTGATTCTGCCGGACGGCAGCATGGAGTCAGTGCAGACGCTTGCTGATGCCCTGAAGAAAGCAGAAGAAGATCCAGGTACGACGATACGCCTGTGGCAAACGGTCAACGAGGTTGGCGAAACACTCACGATCCCGAATCAAACGACGATCGACCTCAATGGACAGGGCGGTAATAACAGTTACAATCCTGCCATCAAAGGAAGCACAGGGGGGGATCCGATTTTCACCATAGGAGAGGGCTCATCTGTAAGCATAATTAATTCAGGTACAAGGATTTCTGCCATTGCTATTCCGTCTGGGGCGGCCGGAACGGCAATCGAAAATCAAGGAACGCTGACGCTGGGCGGAGGCGTTTCGATCAGGGGAGGAAGGACGTCCCCTGCCGTCTCCGGCAATCCGGCTCAGGTGGAGCCCTATGCTGTGCTGCTGCCAGCGGGCACAGCTTCGACTCAGACTGCTTACCGTGTGGTTGCGCCGCCAAGTGCTGAGGCGAAGGAAACTTTTGATGAGGAAGATGGGGCAACGGTACAGACATTACTCAGCAATGCTGCTGCCGGCAGCTATCAGCCGGAGGTCAGACTGAGCTATTACGGGGATACGTCGGAACCGACTACTCCCGATGGGAGTGCCCAGCCGGCCATTGAATGGAAAGCTGTCACAGGACCGGAGGGGGAAGAACTCAGCTCTGCTGGTCTGCTGAAAAGCGGACGCTATACTTTGCAGGCTGTTGTGAAGGGAACGGAGTCGTTTTATGGGTATAATGTTTACCGCTATATTGATGTAACGGTCAATCAAAAGGTAGTGCCCGTACACAAGTTCACGGTGACAGCGCCGGCTTTTGAAGCCGTAGAGTACGGGTATGTACAGCCGGACGCCAAAGCGCTCATTATAACCAATACAGGCAATGAGGCTATGTCTGTCATCAGTGTGACGGCAAAAGACGCGGAAGGTGAAACTTCGCAGGCGTTTACCGTTCAGAGCGCTGACCAGACTCCTGGAAGCGTGGCTCCCGGTGAGAACAGCACCTCGTGGACGGTGCGGCCTGAAAGCGGACTGGCAAAGGGGACATATACGGCAGTGATTGAAGTGACTGCAAAGTTTGGGGACTCCCCTGATACAGTAAAAGAAACTGCCACGGTTTCAATAGAAGTTAAAGCGGCCGACGCGGCTGTATCCAATATGAAAGTGTATGGAGGCAGCGGCGGGGCAGATAATGCGTTCGTCTACGGAGACAAGGTGTCTGTGCAGTTTACGGTACAGACAGCCCGGGCTCTGATGGGGGAAATGGCGCTGTACATAGAGGACAGCAAAGGTTCTGTGACGCAGGTGGACAGCGTCTCCGGCCCTGACGGGAACGGGGAGTATATCTTTAATATTGACACTGCCAGCCGCCGGATACCGATCGGAGAATACACGCTCGTTGCGCGAAGTACAGAAAATGCCGATCCTAATTATAGTTATGAAGAGGGGCGCGCAAAGATGAGCCTTCAGCCCCGCACAGTAACAGCCGTTCTGCAGGGACAGGCGGTGAAGTCTTATGATGGCACCGCGGAGATTCCCGATGATGCAGCGTTATCCCTTGGCCTGCGGCAGTCAGACGTACTGCCTGGTGATGTGGCGGCGTTGGGAGTGCAGGCAGGAACCATCATGTTTGCGGCGCCTGACGCGGGTACCACTGCGGTTATCGCCTCAGGGCTCTCCCTTACGGGGAATGAGGGAGGATATTACGTGCTGGCTTCAACAAGTGCACAGGCACAGACAGAAGGAATTGTGCCGGCAAAGGCAGTTGCAGGCTTTTCCAGCTTAAGCCTTGAAGTGGGCAAAGGACTTGCTGATCTTACTACAGCAGTTGTCACAGATGAGCAGGGAAAACAGATCGAAGGAAAGTTCGAATGGTATACGGATGCTGACCTCATCAGTCCTGCTGACGCAGAGCAGGCTTTGTCTGCGGGATCCTACACATTCTGGTATCGCTTTACACCGACGAGCGGAAATTATGCTGCGTTTACGGGAACAGCAACGATCGTGGTTGATGAGGCAGGAGAACCAGAGCCGGAGCCAGAGCCAACCCCGGAACCGGAGCCGACACCGGAGCCAGAGCCAACGCCGGAACCAGAGCCAACCCCGGAACCGGAGCCGGAGCCAACGCCGGAGCCGGAGCCAACCCCGGAACCGGAGCCGGAGCCAACGCCGGAACCGGAGCCGACCCCGGAGCCAGAGCCAGAGCCGACCCCGGAACCAGAGCCAACACCAGAACCAGAGCCAACACCAGAACCGACGCCGGAACCGGAGCCAACGCCAGAACCGGAGCCAACCCCGGAACCGGAGCCAACGCCGGAACCAGAGCCGGCGCCGGACCCGACACCAGTGCCGGATTTAGAACCAGCGCCCGGGACGGAAGCGACAGGAGGATCCGGGCAGGGGGATGCGTCCGGTCAGACTGCTGCGGACGTCAGGAATCCTGCAGGTGATACGGAAACAGACTCATCTTCTGTATCGGTTCAAACGGGAGACGACAGTTCAATTCTGATTGTTATGGCCGGAATAGCCGGAAGTGCGGTTCTGATACTCCTGACATACAAAAAAAAGAATAAAATCTGATAAAAGACGCCGGAGTATGGATTGATGGAAAGATCCAGGCTCCGGCATTGTTATGCTGTTCTTTTAAAGCAATTGTAGAAATTGCACAAATGCTGTTAAATCAATAACGTTAAAATATTAACAAATGCCGTGTTGACAAATATTTAACGATTGGCGTATACTTAGACATGTGAGAACAAACCAGATTGATTCAACTACAGGAGGAATTATCAAAATGGCAGAGAAAGAAAAAGCAGTAGTGCCTGAGTTCATCGACAACGTAGAAGCGTTGGAAGCAAAGATGAAAGCTATGCGCGAGGCACAGAAGATCTTCGCTACATTTACACAGGAGCAGGTAGACAAGATTTTCTATGAGGCAGCCATGGCAGCCAACAAGCAGCGTATCCCGCTTGCAAAGATGGCCGTTGAGGAGACACAGAGAGGTGTCATGGAAGATAAGGTTATCAAGAACCACTACGCGGCAGAGTACATCTACAATGCATATAAAAATACAAAGACATGTGGTGTGATCGAGGAAGATCCGGCATACGGAATTAAAAAAGTTGCGGAGCCGATTGGTCTGATCGCGGCGGTTATCCCGACGACAAACCCGACATCAACTGCTATCTTCAAGACTCTGATCTGTCTGAAGACAAGAAACGCGATCATCATCAGCCCTCATCCGGCTGCTAAGAAATGTACGATCGCAGCAGCAAAGGTTGTTCTTGACGCGGCTGTAAAGGCAGGCGCTCCGGAAGGAATCATTGGATGGATCGACGCCCCGTCACTGGAGCTGACAACAACCGTTATGAAAGATTCTGACCTGATCCTGGCTACAGGCGGCCCGGGAATGGTAAAATCAGCTTACTCTTCAGGAAAACCGGCTCTCGGCGTTGGCGCCGGCAACACACCGGTTATCATTGACGACACAGCTGATATCAGAATGGCGGTTAACTCCATCATCCATTCAAAGACATTTGACAATGGTATGATCTGTGCGTCCGAGCAGTCCGTAACAGTGCTTGACAGCGTATATGACGCAGTGAAGAAAGAGTTCCAGTACAGAGGATGCTACTTCCTGAAACCGGGCGAGGAGCTGGACAAAGTCCGCAAGACAATCATCATCAACGGCGCCCTGAACAGCAAGATTCCCGGAAAATCTGCATGTGAGATCGCTGAAATGGCCGGCGTAAAAGTTCCGGAGAATACAAAGATTCTGATCGGTGAAGTAGAGTCTGTGGATATTTCCGAAGAGTTTGCTCATGAAAAATTATCTCCTGTACTTGCTATGTATAGAGCAAAAACATTTGACGAGGCCCTTGAGAAAGCTGCACAGCTTGTAGCTGACGGCGGATACGGCCATACATCCTCTCTGTACGTTCATCCGGCAGAGAAAGAGAAGATCCAGAAACACTATGAGGCAATGAAGACATGCCGTGTTCTGATCAATACACCGTCCTCGCAGGGTGGTATCGGTGACCTTTACAACTTCAAACTGGCTCCGTCACTCACACTTGGATGTGGTTCATGGGGCGGAAACTCTGTATCAGAGAACGTTGGAGTAAAACATCTTCTGAATGTGAAGACAGTTGCCGAGAGGAGAGAGAATATGCTGTGGTTCAGAACACCTGAGAAGGTATACTTTAAGAAAGGCTGTATGCCGGTAGCTCTGGATGAGCTCGGAACAGTAATGCACAAGAAGAAAGCATTCATTGTAACAGATACATTCCTTTACAAAAACGGAAATGCAAAACCGATCGAAGAAAAACTGGATGAGCTTGGAATCCAGCATACATGCTTCTACGATGTAGCTCCGGACCCGACACTGCAGTGCGCAGAGGAAGGCGTAAAGCAGATGAGATCCTTCGAGCCGGATACAATTATCGCTCTTGGCGGCGGTTCCGCAATGGACGCGGCTAAGATCATGTGGCTGATGTACGAGCATCCGGAAGCAAACTTCGAGGATATGGCTATGGACTTCATGGATATCCGTAAGAGAGTATTTACATTCCCGAAAATGGGAGAGAAAGCTTACTTCGTAGCAATCCCGACATCTTCAGGAACAGGTTCCGAGGTAACTCCGTTCGCGATCATCACAGACGCTACAACAGGCGTAAAATGGCCGATCGCTGACTACGAGCTGCTTCCGAATATGGCAATCGTAGATGTTGACAACGCAATGACAGCTCCGAAGGGACTGACAAGCGCGTCCGGTATCGACGTTATGACACACGCAATCGAGGCTTATGTATCTATCATGGCTTCCGATTACACAGACGGCCTTGCAATGAAAGCTGTTAAGCTTGTATTTGACAACCTTCCGTCAGCATACGAGAACGGAGCAAACGATCCGAAGGCTCGTGAAGAGATGCACAACGCTTCCTGTATGGCAGGTATGGCATTCGCAAACGCATTCCTTGGCGTGAACCACTCCATGGCTCATAAGCTGGGTGCATTCCACCATCTGCCGCACGGTGTTGCAAACGCCCTGATCCTGACAGAGGTAATGAGATACAACGCAGCAGAAGTACCGACAAAGATGGGAACATTCTCCCAGTATCAGTATCCGCACGCTCTGCAGAGATACGCAGAACTCGGACGCTTCGCAGGCTGCACAGGAAACACAGATGAAGAAGTATTCGAAAACTTCATCGCAAAACTGGAAGACCTCAAAGAGAAGATCGGAATCAAGAAGACAATCAAAGATTACGGCATCGATGAGAAATACTTCCTCGATACACTGGATGACATGTGCGAGCAGGCATTCAACGACCAGTGTACAGGCGCAAACCCGAGATACCCACTCGTAAAAGAAATCAAAGAAATCTACCTCAAATGCTATTATGGAAAATAATCGCGTAAGCAATCAGCAGTGCGCGTAAAAGGAGAGAGCATCCGGAACATGCTTGCATGAATTCCGGAGGCTCTCTCCTTTTAGGCATAGGGCGGATGCCCGCGTGCGAGATGGAGCGGAGCGGAATCGAGCATCGCGCACTGCGTAAGCTGGAAGGGCGGATGCCCGCGTGGGAGTGTGGACTTTTAAAGATGAATATGTTAAAAATATAACAATAAAAATAGATAAAAAAAGTTAGTTAAAAATTGCACAAATATGCTTCGGAGGGGTTACATTCTGGTATATTATGAGCTATAATGACACTATCGAAAACAAAATAAATGTTTTAAGGAGGGCCATACTTATGAAACTCGAAGAAAAAAATATCATTGTAACTCGTCCATATAAAACAGTTTATAGATGCGACGACAGTATCGTAAAAGTGTTTGCAGAAACTCATCCAAAGTCAGACGTCTTTAATGAGGCTCTGATTACAGCCAGGATAGAGGAGACCGGGCTGGATATTCCCAAAGTCAAGGGAGTTACTCAGATCGATGGCAAATGGGCGATCGAAATCGAGTATAAAGAGGGAAAAACTCTGGAAGAGATGATGAACTCTGACAAAAAGAATATAGAGAAATACATGGAAGACTTTGTTGATCTGCAGCTTACTGTACTTGGCAAGACGTCGCCTCTCCTCAAGGGCATGAAGGATAAATTCTCCCGTCAGATAAACAGTCTGAGAAGTGTTGACGCCACAACAAGATATGAGCTTCTGACACGCCTTGAAAGTATGCCAAAACACAACAAAGTGTGCCATGGAGATTTCAACCCGAGCAACGTTATCGTAGGTAAGAACGGAAAGATGACAGTAGTTGACTGGGCTCATGCGACACAGGGAAATGCAAGCGCCGACGCGGCTATGACATACCTCCTCTTCGCGCTGAAAGATCAGGATACGGCAGACCTGTATATGAATCTGTTCTGCAAGAAGAGCGATACAGCAAGACAGTACGTACAGCAGTGGCTTCCGATCGTCGCGGCGGCACAGCTGACAAAAGATAATGAATTAGAGAAAGACTTCCTGATGAAGTGGATTGACGTTATTGATTATCAATAGAAAAAATAAATTTGCCGGAGAGATTTCGCAAAAGGAATCTCTCCGGCAAATCAGCTTTTACCAGGTCTGGAAAAATACATTGTTTCCGATATTAATTCCGGCATGTCCTGTACCGGCATACAGGAAGTAATAACAGTCGGCTACCGCGGCAAGCCTTGCGCCGTTGATCGCGTCTTGTGCAACCTGCAGGGAAAGACTGGTGGGTCCGCTGTTCAATACATTTTGCAGACGGCCTGTCCATACCGGTTCGAACTGACCGCTGGCATAGACCACTCCGCTGATTGAATTCGGGAAGCGCGGGCTTTCCACACGGTTCATAATTACTGTGGCAACGGCGAGAAGCGAATCATACTGCTGATAGGCTTCGCACTGGATAATCGCTGCCAGGAGGGTGACGTCGTCAGCGGAAACGGTTGTCCCGCCGCTGTTGATAACCGTGTTATCATAGCCGCCGCTGCTGCTGGTGTTAGTGTTTGTATTACTGCTTCCGGCTGCAGCGGCTGCGGCTGCTGCAGCTGCTTCCTGAGCGGCTTTCCGGGCCGCCTCTTCCGCGGCAATGCGGGCTGCTTCAGCTGCTTTGGCCTCTTCCAGGCGGTTCTGGACATCCGCCAGATTGGTTGAGGTTGCCTCTGCCTTTTTCTGCAGTTCCACCTGCTGTGATTCCAGGCTGGCCTGCAGTTCTGTAAGTGAGGACTGCTGGGTTTCCAGCGTATTTTTCTCGTTTTCAATCTGCTGATGAACTTCTTTTAAGTTTTCCAGCGCGTTTCGGTCGTATTCACTGAGATTTTCAATAAAATCCGCCTTGTTGAGAAAATCCGCCATATTTTCTGCGGAAAAGAGCATTTCCAGAAGTGTTGCATTGCCATGTTCGTACATATACTTAATACGGGTTTTCATGTCTGCATATTGTTTGGCCTCCTTAGCTTCTGCCTCGGCCAGGGCGTCAGATGTACGTTCGATCTC
This sequence comes from uncultured Mediterraneibacter sp., assembly GCA_944384505.1. GTDB lineage: Bacteria > Bacillota > Clostridia > Lachnospirales > Lachnospiraceae > Mediterraneibacter. The sequence goes on along the minus strand of CALWTQ010000023.1, from coordinate 27,094 downwards.
ACCATTCAGAATCGTAACCTGCATTTCCGTAGTGGAAATCTGGTTTGTCAGATCAAGAATATCTTCGTTGATCCCGGCAAGCTCTTGTTCCAGGGCGGAAGTCTGCCCTTCAAGTTCTTCGATACTGTCATCTGCGAATGTAGGGAAAGCTGAAAGTACAATTGCGAGTGAGCAGGCTAAGGCAGCGCCGGTCTGCATCCACTGTTTTTTGCAGGGTTTCATAATCTCTAAATCCTTTCTGTGTACAGTTTTATTTTGCTAGCTGCTATCGGTTAATTATTATACTACAAATTGCACTCTTTGGCAAACTCTGATAAAATAAAAAAGCTGAGAACAGGGAAAGGAGCAGACATGGGACACAGGATAAAGATGATCGGGCTGGATCTGGACGGTACACTTCTGACTGATAAAAAGGAGATTACTCCCCGGACATGGCAGGCGATAAGGGAGGCTCTGGACCAGGGCGTTGTCGTCCTTGTCGCGACAGGCCGGCCCTGGATGGGGATCCCGGAAGAACTCAGGGAATTTCCGGGGATGAGATACGCTCTGACTTCCAATGGGGCGAGAATTGTTGAAACAGCCACCGGCAAGGTGCTGGAGGAGCATCTTCTTTCCGCGGAAGCGGCGAAAAAAGCGTTGGAAATCTGCGGAAAATATGATACTCTACAAGAGGTGTATTTTGACGGGCAGGGCTACGCCCAGGCGGATAAGATGGCGCATGTCGAAAAATATCACAAGAATCCGAATATGTGGGAGTACATGCGGAAGACCAGGATACCGGTGGATGACATAACAGCGCTGGTAGAATGTGAGAACAGAGGGCTCGATAAGACGCAGGCGCTGTTTGCGGACATGGATGAACGGCGGGAAGCGTGGAGAGAGCTGGAAGCTGAGGGGGATCTGGAGCTTGTCGGATCACTAAAATATAATATAGAAATTAACGCAAAAGGTGTGAACAAAGGGAACGGGCTTGTTAGTCTGGGGCGCATGCTCGGGATCGGAAGGGAAGAGATCATGGCCTGCGGCGATGGTGATAATGATACAATTATGCTTCAGAAAGTGGGGTTCGGAGTTGCCATGGCAAACGCGGAGGAGCAGGTGAAAAAAGCGTCGGATTACATCACCCTGTCGAATGAAGAGGAAGGCGTGGCGGACGCTATTGAGAAATTTGTTCTCAGAGGAGGAAAATAAATTATGCTGGACGTATTAAAGGTAATCATACTTGGAATTGTGGAGGGAATTACAGAGTGGCTCCCTGTCAGCAGTACAGGACACCTGATCCTGCTGGACGAATTCTTAAAACTGGGTCAGAGCGATTCATTCATTGAGATGTTCAATGTTGTGATCCAGCTTGGCGCGATTATGGCGGTGGTTGTGATCTATTTCCACAGGCTGAATCCATTCTCGCCGAAGAAGACAGAGAAACAGAAGATGATGACCTGGCAGATATGGATCAAAGTAGCGATTGCCTGTGTGCCGGCAGGCGTAATCGGGCTTTTGTTTGACGACCTTATAGATAAGGTGCTGTATCACTGGTATGTTGTGGCGGCTACGCTGATCATATATGGTATCCTGTTCATTGTGGTGGAGAATTATCAGAAAGGGCGGGAGCCGCAGGTAAAGAAGATCTCACAGCTTACGGTTCCCATGCTGCTGATTATCGGTGTGTTCCAGATGCTCGCTCTGATCCCCGGAACGTCACGCTCCGGCGCTACGATTGTAGGAGCGCTCATGATCGGAGTATCAAGAGGAGTGGCTGCGGACTTTACATTCTTCCTGGCGATCCCGGTTATGTTCGGGGCCAGCGTTGTGAAGCTGATTAAGTTCGGCCTCTCATTTACCGCGATGGAAGCGGGGCTCCTGATACTGGGAATGGCAGTATCCTTCGTTGTATCTGTTTTTGCGATCAGGTTCCTGCTGAAATATATCCAGAATCATGATTTTAAGGTGTTTGGGTATTACCGGATCATACTCGGTGTGATCGTGTTCCTTTATTTCGGGATCGTTGCTCTTCTAGGCTGACTGTCAGATGCATGAGGATACAGCAGTAGGCAGGTACATAGTGTGGGAATGCTGCCGGAGCGGATTTTGAAATTTCACCGGGACAGACAAAATGAAATAAAATAAGTAAGATGGAAGGAAGAGGGAAAATACAGGCGTCATGCTGTAGATTTACGCGTGGCGCAGGCATTTTCCTTCTTTGCGAAAAGAGGAGAATAAATGAAATATGAGCGAATCCGAAAAGCGGAGTTCAGAGAGAGGCCGAACCGTTTCACTGCATATGTGGAGACGGAGGGGCAGCAGGAGACGGTCCATGTAAAAAACACCGGGCGGTGCGCAGAGCTTCTTGTGCCTGGGACAACAGTTTATATTCAGGAAAGCGATAATCCGTCGAGAAAGACAAGGTGGGATCTGATCGCGGTAGAAAAAAACGGAGAAAAGCTGATTAATATGGACTCCCAGATCCCTAACCGCGTTGTGCAGGAATGGATCAGCCAGGGGAATCTGTTCCCGGACGTTACGATGATCCGGCCTGAGACAACGTACGGAAACTCCCGGTTTGACTTGTATGTGGAAGCCGGAGGGCGGAAAATCTTTATCGAAGTAAAGGGAGTGACACTGGAGGAAAACGGGGTATGCCGCTTCCCCGACGCCCCCAGTGAGCGGGCGGTAAAGCATATGGAAGAGCTGATACACGCCCAAAAAGCCGGATATGAGACGTATGTGTTTTTTGTGATCCAGATGCGGGAGGTCAGATATTTTACGCCAAATACGGATACACACCCGGCTTTTGCGGACGCGCTGAAAAAAGCGAAAGCGGCAGGGGTGAACATCCTGGCATATGACTGCGAGGTGACGCCGGAGAGCATTGTTCTGCGGCAGCCTGTGGACGTAGTGCTGGAAAGCCCGAGGCTTAAGGAATGTGTGCCGTTCCTGACAGAATGGTACCGCGGCAGCCAGAGGGATCTGCCGTGGCGCAGAAGAATGGACGCATACCGGGTATGGATCTCTGAGATCATGCTCCAGCAGACACGGGTGGAGGCTGTGAAACCGTATTACGAGCGGTTTTTAAAAGAACTCCCGGACATCCGCGCGCTGTCGGAGGTCTCCGAGGAAAGGCTGCTTAAGTTGTGGGAAGGACTGGGGTATTATAACCGCGCGAGGAATCTGAAGGCAGCGGCCTGTCAGATCATGGAGGAATACGGCGGGAAATTCCCGGAGACTTATGAAGAAATCAGGAAACTGAAAGGGATCGGAAATTATACGGCGGGAGCGGTCAGCTCCTTTGTATACCATATCCCGAAGCCGGCTGTAGACGGGAATGTGCTGAGGGTGGTGACGCGGATTCTGGCGGATGAAGACGATATTGCGAAAGCGGGAGTGCGGACAAAGATCGAAGCCGAGGTGGAAGAGGTGATTCCGGCGGACGCTCCGGGGGAGTTCAACCAGAGCCTGATTGAGCTGGGGGCTATTGTCTGCCTGCCAAACGGAGCTCCGAAATGTGAGGTATGTCCGGTCAGCCATCTCTGTCTTGCCCACCGGCAGAACCGGGAAACAGAGTTCCCCGTAAAGACAAAAGCAAAGCGCAGAAGAATTGAGAAAAGAACCGTGCTGATCTTTCGCGACCAGGAGAAGACCGCCGTGAGGAAACGGCCGGACAGGGGGCTGCTCGCGGGATTATATGAGTTCCCGAATGTGGAAGGGCATCTGAAGCAGGCGGAAGTCGTGGAATATGGGAAATCACTGGGCCTTATGCCTGTCAGAGTAAAGAAGCTTGGCAGCCATAAGCACATCTTCAGCCACGTGGAATGGCATATGATCGGATATGAGGTTCTGGTGGATGAACTGGAGCGGAGCATGCGCCGGGATGAACTGGAAAATACGCTTCACTCTGACGATGAGCCGGGAGAGGAAACGGATGGAGACGGGAAGATTATCTTCGCAGGCCTGGATGAATTAAAAGAATATTATCCGATGCCGTCTGCCTTTGAAGCATATATGCCGCAGTAACATTCATCTGCCGCCAATGATGCGGGCAGAACTGCTGCGGAATGTTTACAGGAGGTTACAGGACGCAAACCGAGTCCGCTCTGTTTTCTTGAAACCCGCAGCCATCTGTGGTATACTGACCTCGACAGAAGTAACAGGAGTGTGCCGGATTATGAGTGAAGAAGTACAGATTTCCAAACAGCAGAAGAAGTCACAGGAAACGAAAGAAAAGATATTCCAGGCGGCGAAACGCATCCTCCGGAAAGAGGGATATGAGGCGCTGTCCATAAAAAATATCTGTGAGGAAGCAGGCGTTTCGAATGGCAGCTTTTATCACCATTTTAAGACAAAGGATGATCTGCTCTCTTATTACATAGAAGATCAGCCGCAGATCGATCCTGATCTTCTGGAACTTCCGGAAAATGCAGAGGGGGTAAAACGCGGGATCATACAGGTTTACATGAACTATGTAAAGTACTGCCGTGAGCTGGGAGTGGATTTTGTGGCGGAGTATTATGACACAAAGAATCAGGCGCTCAACGCAGCGATCCGGGCGGAACGCCCCTACCCGATCGTTACGGTTCAGACTTATGTGGAGAAGGCTGTGGCGGCGGGAATTGTAAAGCTTGGAGTCGGGATTGAAGAGTTTACGACAGACATACGTATGATTGTAATAGGAAATGTATTTGAGTGGTGCGTCAAGCACGGCGAAGCGGATTTTGAGGGGAATATGTGCCGGTCGCTTGGAAAATATCTTGACGCGGCGCTGTGTGGACCCTGATGATCCGGCGCGGATCCCGGAGATCTTTGGCGGGAGTTCAGCTGTCTGCCATCAGGAGGCGGATTCATGCCTGCAAAAGAGAAAACTGGGCGTGCAGGGGGATAATCGCATGAGAAAAGAATATGATTTTATTATAAATCCAAAGGCGCGGTCAGGTATGGGAGAAATGATCTGGAATAAGCTTGCCCCTGAACTGAAAAAACGCCGCGTTGTCCACCACGTGTATCTGACGTCGAAGCGGAAGCACGCAGAGAAGATCGCGGCCCGGATTACCGGCGATGACAAGGAACATACGATAGTTGTACTCGGAGGAGACGGGACGGTCAATGAGGTGATAAACGGGATTAAGAACCCGGAGAAAGTTACTCTTGGATATATTCCGATCGGATCCAGCAATGATTTCGCCAGAGGGCTTGGAATAAGCAAAGATCCGGAGAAAGCGCTTGAAGCCGTGCTCTGTCCAGAGAAGATAATCTCTATGGATGTGGGGGCGATCGCGGCCGGATGCACAGGAGGAGAGGCGGAACAGACGGATGAGCGGGAGGCGCGGTCTTCCGCCGGCGGCAGCCGGGCAAAACCGGAGAGAAAGCCCCGGGGGCGGCGTTTCGCGGTGAGCGCGGGGATGGGATTTGACGCGGCAGTGTGCCATGAGGTGTGCGTTTCCCCGTGGAAGGTTTTTTTAAATAAGATCGGGCTTGGGAAACTGAGCTACGCAGTGGTGGCGCTGGACCGGCTGAAAAAAGACCGGCCTGCGCGCATGACGCTTACACTGCCGGACGGCAGCAGTAAGGTGTTCGAACGGGCGTATTTCGCAGTGTTTATGAATCTGCGGTATGAGGGCGGGGGTTTTAAATTCTGTCCGGACGCGTCTTGTGAGGACGGCCTTCTGGATGTGCTTATCGTGCATAGCCTGTGCCCTCTGCAGCTGGTCCTTTTGCTTACAATCGCTATCCCGGGCAGACATGTGAAGTTCCGCAGCAAAGCAGTTGTCCTGCGGTGCCGCAGCTGTACAGTGGAGACGGAGACGCCGATGCCGCTTCATATGGACGGGGAGCCGGGATATCCCCGGCGCAGCGCGTCAGTGTGGATTATGAAAGAAAAGCTGAGGGTGATCGTAGGATGAGAGCGGAGATTTATTAAAGGTTTTGTGAACAAGGTTGTTGTTCGTTTTGAATCGTGGTATACTAGCCGCAGAGAGGCTGACTTCGCTGGCAGCCGCCTGATGAATACAACTGCCGCTGCTGTGAAAGGACAGTTGAAACAGAATCGAAAAGGGGCATCACAATATGAAGTGGAGAGACAGGATTGCTGGACTGGCACGGAAATATAAGCATGCATGGGTTTTTGTATATATTTTTCTGTATATGCCGTGGTTTCTTCTGCTGGAGCACCATGTGACCACAGACTATTACGTGATTCAGACAAGGCTGGATGAGCAGATCCCGTTTGTTGAGTATTTTATCATCCCGTATCTGATGTGGTTTGCGTTTATCGCGGCTGCGTTTTTATACTTTTTCTTTACGGATGTACCGGGATTTTATAAACTGGCAAAATTTATGTTCACCGGGATGACGATTTTCCTGATTATATGTACGTTCTTTCCGAACGGCCAGGATCTCAGACCGGCAGTTTTTGAGAGGGACAATGTGTTCGTCGATATGGTGAGAATACTGTACAGGGCGGATACGTGCACGAATGTGTTCCCGAGTCTTCATGTATTTAATTCACTGAGTGTATGCATCGCAATTCATGAAAGTGAAAACCTGAAAAAGCATCCGGGCGTATGCTTCGGAGCTTATATATTGGCCGGGCTTATTATTTTAGCTACGGTATTTTTAAAACAGCATTCAGTGCTGGACGCATTTGGAGCGGTTTTTATGGCGTATATCCTGTATCAGTTTATATATGCGGCGGAAAAACGGAAAGCGCCTGGGTATGCCAAACAGAAAGGCGCTCTGCTCCAGAATAAGTGATTAGGAGGAAATAGAGAGATGAAGAAGATTATGCTTACCGGAGACCGCCCGACAGGGAGGCTTCATGTGGGCCATTATGTGGGATCTCTGAGGAGGAGGGTAGAGCTTCAGAATACGGGTGATTTTGACGACATTTTTATTATGATTGCGGACGCGCAGGCTTTGACGGATAATGCGGATAACCCGGAGAAAGTACGCCAGAACATTATAGAGGTCGCGCTGGATTATCTCGCGTGCGGGCTGGATCCGGAGAAATCCACGCTGTTTATCCAGTCCCAGGTGCCGGAGCTGTGCGAACTTTCATTTTATTATATGAATCTTGTGACCGTGTCAAGGCTTCAGCGCAATCCTACTGTGAAAGCTGAGATCCAGATGAGAAACTTCGAGGCGAGTATTCCGGTGGGGTTCTTCACGTATCCGATCAGCCAGGCGGCTGATATCACAGCGTTCAAGGCAACAACTGTTCCTGTGGGTGAGGACCAGATGCCGATGATCGAGCAGACAAAGGAGATCGTTCACAAATTTAACTCCGTGTACGGGGAGACACTTGTGGACCCGAAGATCCTCCTTCCGGATAATGCGGCGTGTCTGCGCCTGCCGGGGATTGACGGAAAGGCGAAGATGAGCAAGTCCCTCGGCAACTGCATCTATCTGTCTGAGGAGCCGGAGGATATCAAGAAGAAAGTATTCAGTATGTTTACGGATCCGACCCACATCCGGATTGAGGATCCGGGGAAACTGGAAGGAAATACCGTATTCACATACCTGGATGCGTTCTGCAGGCCGGAGTATTTCCCGGAGTTCCTTCCGGAGTATAAAGATCTCGATGAGCTGAAGGCACATTATAAGAGGGGCGGCCTCGGGGACATGAAGGTGAAACGGTTCCTGAACAACGTCCTGCAGGCAGAACTTGAGCCGATCCGCACCCGAAGAAAAGAGTGGCAGAAGGATATTCCGGCAGTCTATGAGATCCTGCGCAAAGGAAGCGAGAAGGCCGAGAAGGTGGCCGCGCAGACATTAAAAGAAGTAAAAGCGGCAATGAAGATCAATTACTTTGACGATGAGGCCCTGATCAAAGAGCAGACAGAGAAATTTGCGTCAGGTGAGTAAAACGAGATTCTAAAATTCCTAATATCAAAAGCATAAAAGAGGCATAATCAGGATGCGATGGACGCATGGATTATGCCTCTTTGGCTGATGTGAATTTTGAAATTATTTATCGTCATAATGTCCCCTGCAATGCGCAATATAAATGCGGCCATTTTCCATATGATAAACCAGGCGGTCTTTATCATTAATCCTGCGGCTGTATTCTCCTTGGAGATCACCTGTGAGGGGCTCGGGCCTTCCAATTCCCTGCATACAGCCATTACGCTCAATGTCTTTTATAAGCTGATTGATACGCTTGATTGTTTTTTTATCCTGAGTCTGCCAGTAGAGATAATCTTCCCAGGCATCGTCAGACCAGATTTTTTCACTCATCATCCACCTCAATCAATTCGTGTGCCGTTCCTTTTCCGTCACGCAATTCGCGAACAGATTTTTTAACATACGCTATATTGCTTTCAGAAAAAAATGGATCAGGAGCCGGGGTGATTTCAAAGGGAATACGGTTTTCGCGTAAAACCGCTTTCACAAAAAGGTTGATGGCAGTTGAAGTATTTAATCCTACATTGGAGCAAAAAGCGTCAAAATCAGCCTTATCTTTTGGATCGACTCTTGCTGTTAAGGTTGTTAATGCCATAAAAATCCTCCTTTCGTGTTCTGTTTGATTTGAATATAGCACTATTGTGTGCTGATAGCAAGATGTTTCTATATTTTGGCGGAAAAATAAGTCGCAAAAATTTCCATAGTAAGTTTAATAAAATGATTCAGATATTTTGGAAGAGTTCTGTCTTTACGATAGACAAGAATTACTTCATTTTTTAGAAATGGATCAGTTAGCGGGAAAATATTGATTTTATTTCGGATATCCGGCTGTTGATCCACGGTTGTATGTAAGATCATTTGTAAAATAAAAAGGGCGCAATAGCCTTGCTGGCAGAGCGTAAGCAGAGAACTTCCGTGATAGGAGCGGATATAGTAATTAGGCTTTTTGTTTTCCAGAGTAAATAATTGTTCCACCCGTTTGTGGACCCGGCTCCGGTCAGGATCCATGACAAGCGGCATATCCATCAGTTCACGCATCCGGACCCCCTGTGACATGTGTTGCTTCTGCGAAGTCAGATCCTCTGGGAAATAGCGTGAGAGCAGACTGTCAGACACGAGAAAGTATAAAGATTCCTGCAGCAGGGAGACATAACGGAATCGGGGGTCTGACAAAGCGTTTTCTGAATGGCGTGAGCCGATCATAATATCAATTTCACCATTAGACAAAAATGCCTCCAAGGTCTGAGAGTTGGCTTCTTTTACTACGAGAGCGACATTAGGATAAAGGTCTGAAAAAGCAGGCATTATAATAGACAAAAAGCCGTGAGCGCGGCCGGCGGGAATGCCAAGAATAATATTTCCACATTGATTTTCTGAAATATAACTAAGTTCTGCGCGGAGTTCTTCCTCTGTATTTAACATATGCTGCACAGTTTTAAGAAAGACTTTACCGGCTGTGGTCAGACGGATCCGGGGTTTTCGTTCAAAAAACTGTACGCCATATTTATCCTCCAGCCGTTTTATATTCTGGCTGAGGCATTGCTGAGTTGTATGCATATTTTCTGCGGCTTTCGTGAAGTTCAGCTCTTTCGCAAGTTCCTGAAAATAAAGTAAAGATGTTAAATCCATAATTGTTCACCCCTATCGACAAAATATATTTGTTGAAAATACAATTATTTACAGTTTCAATTTTTGGTATATGTATCATATCATAAATCTAACAAAAGAAAAAGAGTGGAGGTGTTTCAATGAAGATCGGGTTTCTTGGTTTTGGAGAGGCGGCTTCCTGCATTGCAGGCGGCCTTGCGGAAGAAGGCGCGGAGGAGCTTGCGGCCTATGACATTCTTCTGAATGTACCAGAAAAAAAAGAGATGTGTCTGAAACGTATGGAAGAATGTCATGTGAAGCCGGCGTATTCTCCCAGAGAAGCTGTAGAAGGCAGCGCTGTGGTAATTGTGGCGGTTCCTTCCAACTATGCGGTTGAGACAGTTGGAGAAGCGGTAGACTTTCTGGAGAAGGACTGCGTATACGTGGACGTATCGACAGCGGCTCCGTATGAGAAGAAGGAGATCGCAAAACGAGCAGAAGACAAGGGAGCGAAATTTGTGGACGGAGCGATGCTTGGGCCACTTCTGCAGTATCGTCACAAAGTTCCGATGCTTTTGAGCGGATCGGGGAGCGGAGCGTTTGCGGAACGGATGGAACCATATCACATGAATCTGACAGAAGTTCAGGGCAGCGCGGGGACCGCGACCAGCATTAAATTTATCCGTAGTATCGCGGCTAAAGGGATCGCGTGCATCCTTTTTGAGGCGCTTCAGGCCGCGCAGCATTTTGGGGTGGAAGATATGATTGTGGATTCTCTGTGTGAATCGTATGGAGCGGCTTTTGAAAAGGTGATCGACGGGTATGTGTCAGGCACAGTGATCCATGCGGCCAGAAGGGAACATGAGATGCAGAATGTGGTGGACATGCTCAGAGGGGCTGATCTGCCGTGTGAGATGACGGAAGTAACGAGACAGAAGCTGGATGGCATTGCCAGACTGGATCTGCCGGCCCGGTTTACGAACGGGGTTCCGAGATCATGGCGCGGCGTGCTGAAAGAGTGGGGACTGAATGAGGCGAAAGAGGACATCGAGGAGGCGGATACAAAATGATTAATCCATGTGCAGAATTAATTGAAGAATCTTATATTCTAAGGGCGGAAAAACTGGGAGCGGCGCTTCTTTGCGACGGAGCCAAAGCCGCGAAGCTTGATATGGTAAACTGTGGGTGTATGGAGGCCGGTATTATGCCTGTTGACAGGGGGATGGCCATGGCAGGGACAGCTATGACAGTTGAGACGTCAGACGGGGACAATTTCCCTATCCATGTGGCAAGCTACAGCGCTCCGGGCGCGGGGTATGTCATGGTGATTGACGGAAAAGGATATACCGGGAAGGCCTACTGCGGGGATCTGATTATGGGAGCCTGCCAGGCAGTTGGATTCAGAGGCATGGTAGTGGACGGATACACAAGGGACAGAGACGGGAATATTGAGCTGGGATTCCCTGTATACAGCAGAGGATTTATGCCAAACGGTCCTGTGAAGAAAAAGGAAGGGAATATTAACACAGAGATACAATGCGGCGGAGTGCCGGTATGCCCGGGGGATCTCGTAGTGGGAGATTCTGATGGAGTATGTGTAATACCAAGACAGTATATCGGTATCGTGCTGGATAAAGCGGAAGAAAAGCTGGCCTATGAAGAGAAGCGGAATGAAACGATCGCAAGATACCGGTACGCAAAGCAGACAGGGGCCGAGCTGCCTCAGCTGGCACCCCAGTGGGTGCTTGATATGTTGCAGGAAGGAGGGAAGAGTGTATGACACCAGCAGTAGGCTCTTTGCTTATAATTGTTGTTTTGGCAATTGTTTATGCAATAGACAAAATTCCGCCGGCGGTGGTGGCGATAACGGCCGCTATTATCTGCGCCCTGTTGGGAATGATCGGCTATGGAGATGTATTCTCTGAACTGGGAGGCACATCCGCCGTACTTCTGATGAGCATGATGATCGTCGGGGGTGCACTGTTTCACACAGGACTCGCCGCGAAAATCGCGCGGTTTTTCCTGAAGTTTACAGGGACTTCTGAGAGGGGGATCATGGTAGCTGTAACACTTGTTGCCGCGCTGATCTCTTCTGTGCTGAATAATGTGGGCGTGGTTGTCACATTGATGCCTATTGTTCTGAAAATGTGCAAGGACGCGAAAGTCTCACCATCCCGGGGCCTTATGCCTTTGGCCTATGGAGCGGGAGTGGGCGGAATTATTACACTGGTCGGAGCCGCAAGTTCAGTAACCGCCAACGGTATTATGGAAGCGGCGGGCGTAGAGGGTGTGAACTTTATAGAACTGGCGTGGGTAGGAATTCCGCTGTCCGTACTCTCTATCCTGTATATTGCCTTCTTCGGGCAGAAGCTGATCCCTGATAATGGATTTGACTTCTCCAATATGGAAATTTATGAGAAAGAAGAAGCAGAGACAAGTATAGTAAAGCAGTGGATCTGTGGAATCATCTTTGCGCTTGTGATTATATTTATGGCGTATCAGCCGTTCGGGCTGCCGCTTTATTTTATATCGTCACTTGGAGCCCTGATCCTGGTGCTGACGGGCTGCATTTCAGAAAAAGACGCATATGCCTCTATCGACTGGTCAACTATTCTGATCTGCGGAGCCATGCTTGCGGTAGGAAACGCTGTTTCCAGTACAGGCGGAAGTGACCTGATTGGCCAGTGGGTTGTGAATATTCTTGGCGAAAGTGCAAGCCCGTATCTGATCACTCTGGTTATTGTTGTAGTAGTGACTCTGGTTACGAACTTCCTTTCCAATGTATCAACAGCAACTCTTATGATGCCGATTGCGATCGCGATTGCCGGTGGCATTGGATGCAACCCGAAGACTATGGGAATCATTGTCATTATCGCGGCAAATGCTTCCTTCATGACTCCTGTAGGAGCACAGGCGTTTACAGTTGTCTATGGCCCGGGGAAATATAAATTCCTCGATTACGCAAAGGTCGGACTTCCGATTACAATTATTAATACGCTGCTGGCACTGATATTAGTACCGATGGTATGGCCGTTTTAGGGAGGTGTTCATGTGAATAAGGAAGTTTTAAAGGGAGTCATCGATATCCATGTGCATACAGGGCCGGAGGCATATAAAACGCGTAAATTCGACGAGTATGAGCTGGCAGAAGAAGCGGCCGCCTGCGGCGCGGGAGGAATTGTGATAAAGACACATATTTTTGAAACTGCCTCGCGCGCTCAGCTGGTACAGAAAAAATTCCCGGGACTGAAGATCTGGGGTGGAATTGCCCTGAATAAGGAGACTGGCGGGCTCAATCCTGACGCAGTCCGTGCTGTGGCGGCGCTTGGAGGAAAGATCGTCTGGCTGCCAACCCTGGATTCAGTGCATGAACGTAAAGGGGCAGGGCGTTCCGGCGGAGTGGAATGTACAAAGGACGGACGTACGGTGCCGGCCATGGATGAGGTGCTTTCAGTAATTGCCGAGAATGATATGGTAATGGCGACCGGACATCTGGCGTGGCAGGAGCAGATCATTGTCGTAAAGCGGGCAAAAGAACTGGGGGTAAACCGGATTCTGGTAAATCATCCCACTTTATATCGGATCTCCATGCCTCTGGACGCGCAGCGGGAACTGCTTTCATATGGCGTTTATCTGGAGAGAAATTATGGGGGAAGCCGCCTGCCTGAAAGCAAAGTGTTTGAAAAGCATTTTGACCGGAACATCGCTGATATAAAAGCATTAGGTGCAGATACCTCAATAATGGCTACCGATTTGGGACAGCCCGGAAACTGCGGATGGAGTGAAGGATTTACAGAGTATATCAATTATATGCTGGAACATGGGATTACAAAAGAGGAGATTGATCTGATGACAAAGCTGAATCCGGCAAAACTACTGGGAATTTCATAAAGAAACCGGATCTGCTGAAAACAAAAAGAGATGCTGAATACTTATTCGGCATCTCTTTTCTCTACGTGCGATAGAAGATTCGAACTCCCGACCTTCTGGTCCGTAGCCAGACGCTCTATCCAGCTGAGCTAATCGCACATAATAAAAACTGTCTCGTCCAACAGCAAAAATAATTATACACTTATAACAAAGATCTGTCAAGAAATTTTTCAAAAAATATTGGCAGTTCAGCTATTTAGCGCACTAATATTTCCTGTGACTCACGTCCGGAAGCGGAGCGGATGGTTTGCGATACGTATTCTGTGAAAGGGGACAGCCGTGCGATGTTCCGTTCCAGAATCCGGAAAATCTAACAGGCCGAAGAGATGTTTAAGGGCAAATCGGCGCTCCGGGCAACTCGCTTCGCTCAGACAATCCCTGCGCGCCGCTTAACAACATCTCTCCGCCCTCAAGATTTTCAGCGGATTCCTCCAAAGTCACATCTCCCGGCTGTCCCCTTCCCCAGAAAGTTTACTCAAACCGTCCGCTCCGCTTCCTGCGCATTCCCAGACGGAAGTGTTACTGCCCTAAACAGGCTGAAACGCACAACCGGCGCGGCTTGTAGGCTTTCCATTACGAAAGTCTTCCGGCCGCGCCTGCTTCTCGTAGCAGCTATATATTCACTGACTCCCGGCTTGAAAAGCCCAGAAAACAGCCCCATTTCGAGAAAAATTCTGCGGGGATGGAGGATGGCGACGGGCGCCTTCGGAAGGGGATTAGGGAAACTTGAAATTGCGGCTGCGGATGTTAGGGCAGGAGGGGAGATTGTCTGAGCGAAGTGAGTTGCTCCCCTCCTGTCCTTGCATCTAATCCGCAGCCGGAACTTCTTAGTTTCCCTTATCCCCTGGAGCGAAGCCCTGAGCCGTCCTCCATCCCCGCAGAATACGCTTTGAGAATCGACTCTGTTTTCGGACGTTTCGCATCCGGAAGTTAGTGAACTTTATAGCTGTAACCATCACATGGGATGCGCTATATCACCGGAATCCTAAAATTTTGTTCTGTTTTTGACGATATATAATATGAACTGCATTTATTTATTATGGCAGGTTTGCAGGGGCAAGTCCGGCGGACCGCCCGAACGTCAATCTATATAATTGAGAGGGAGTGATATTCAAAATGACCAGTAAAACAGACGAATTTGTAAAGGATGTACGGACTTTTTTCTCAGAGCATTCGGATCTTAGGTGTGAGGTTATGACTTTGGACAATATATTTTTGTTTCCTGGCATCACAAGGCAGTACGATCCGGATTCCGACACTCTGAGGATTGATCTTCGCAGGGGAGAGACGACGCCAGCGGGAACCGGCGCCGGCGTCCGGATCAAGATCCAGATAAAATTATCCTCTTCACAGCAGGAAATAGTTCTGCTGTATGGTACCGCGGTTCACTGTGAAAGAACTTACTGGGACATAATGCCCGAAAAAATTGATTATTTTACGGAAGACCGGATGAATTTCCGGCTGTCTGTTGATATAGAAGGACAGATAAAGCGTGAAAGCAATCCGGCCGGTGTCTGGTGCCGGCTGTTCAATATCAGTCTGACAGGGGCGGGCATTCAACTGACAGAAGACTATAATGTAGGCGAGATCCTGATTTTTTCAGGATTTCAGATTGTCAAAGACGGATTCTCACATTCTTTCAGGGCTGAGATCGTCCGCAAAGACAGGCCGGACACAGATGAAGAGGGGCGTGTCTGCTACAGGTACGGATGTAAGTTTATTGATATGGATGAAAGGAAAAGAGACATACTCTGCCGCGATGTTTTTTCGCTGCAGGCACAGGGTATGCGGGAAAAGAATTCTCTGTAGCATTAATTCGGCGTTCTGCCCGGCACATATAAATAAGGCAAAAGCCGTTTTCAGCCGCCGGAAGGTCAGGAGGGCGGCTAAACGGAAAATTCAAAGACGGAAAAATCTTCTGGAAGTCCGGCGGTAAATTCCATCCGGGCGCCGGTTACAGGATGGGCAAATTTCAGCCGGTGAGAGTGGAGGGCCTGACGGCGGATTAGTTCCATATCCGGATTATACAGATAATCTCCGAGCAGAGGATGACCGATGTGCTTCATATGCACACGGATCTGGTGGGTGCGCCCTGTCTCCAAAATGAGGGAGACAAGGGCGCAACCGTTTTTCTCTTCCCTCACCTGATAATGAGTAACCGCTCGTTCGCCGTGTTCAAAGTCTGCTTTCCTTTCGATCAGGGATGTTCCCGCCCTTCCGATGGGCACGTCGATGGTCCCTGACGGAGGAATAATGGAGCCGCGGACAACAGCCAGATATTCCCGGGTGATCTCATGCCGGGCGGTCATGGCGGACAGGATCGCTGAACTTACCATATGTTTCGCGACTACAGTCAGGCCGGAGGTGTCACGGTCCAGCCGGTTGGTACAGCGGAAGACGAACGGTTTCCCCTGCTGCTCATAATAGTACATCAGTGCATTCGCGAGGGAGTTCCTGTAATTGTTAAGGGAAGGGTGAACCGGCATTCCGGCGGGCTTATTGACCACGAGAATATCTTCGTCTTCGTATATGATATTCAGAGGAAGCTTAACCGGCGGAATATTAGGGGAGGAGTCCCTCTCCTGAATATGAACAATGAGAATATCTCCGCTTTTGAGCGGAGTCCGCATGTAGCTCCAGTTCCTGTTCAGAAGAATGCTTTCCGGCATCTTTTTCAGCTGCGTGAGGTTCTGATGTGAGTAGCCGCGCCGGCGCAGGTACTGCTCGATACGAAGGCCTTCGTCGGTGGGAGTGATCTGATAAGTAATCGTTCGGTTCATTGGATGCTCCTGTGATTTTATTCCCGCAAAAGACATCTGCTGCGGGACGGTCATTTTCATTCGCGCTAGAATGAGGTTTCGACAGCGCTATTGATATTTTGAACAGGCTGCGGTAAGATGTCAAGCGCTGAACTGTTATTTTCAGGCCGATTTTTATATGAAGCGTTACTATTTCACAGCCGTCGCGAATCAGACCGCGAAATATACTTTTTTCCTCAGAAAGAACGTGGTAAGATAGGTAGGAAAATAAATGGGAAAAAGAGGCAGTGAAATTTATACTGCAAGAATAAATGAGAGGAAATATACACCATGGATATTAATCAGAAACTAACTGAAGAACTTGATGTGAAGCGCTGGCAGATTGACGCGGCGGTAAAACTGATCGATGAGGGGAATACGATTCCGTTTATTTCCCGTTATAGGAAAGAAGTAACCGGTTCTCTGAACGATGAGCAGCTGAGAAAGCTGCATGAGCGTCTGACATATCTCAGGAATCTGGAGGAGAAGAAGGAACAGGTGCTCTCCAGTATCGAGGAACAGGGAAAACTGACAGAAGAGCTGAAAAATCAGATCATGGCAGCAGAGACCCTGGTAACTGTGGAGGATCTGTATCGCCCTTACCGCCCGAAACGCCGGACAAGAGCGACGATCGCCAAAGAGAAGGGGCTGGAGCCGCTGGCGGCATATATCATGCTGCAGAAGGCAGAGGCGCCGCTTGAGGAGACTGCGGCTGAATATATTTCAGAGGAAAAAGAGGTCAGGACCGCGGAGGAAGCTATACAGGGGGCGAAGGACATCATTGCGGAGTCGGTTTCTGACAATGCTGATTACCGGACATGGATCCGGAAGACTACCATGAGAAAAGGGCTTCTGATCTCTTCTGCGAAGGATCCGAAAGCGGAATCGGTCTATGAGATGTATTATGAGTTCGAGGAACCGATACAGAAGCTGGCGGGACACAGAATCCTCGCGCTGAACCGGGGAGAGAAGGAGAAGTTTCTGACTGTGAAGATCGAGGCGCCGGAGGATGAGATTCTCCGCTATCTGGAGCGGAAGACGATCCGGGGGGAGAATCCTTTCACAGATCCGGTATTAAAAGAAACAGTGGAAGACAGCTATCACCGTCTGATCCAGCCGGCCATAGAGCGGGAGATCCGCAGTGAACTGACGGAGAAGGCGGAAGACGGAGCGATAGAAGTGTTTGGAAAGAACCTGCACCAGCTGCTCATGCAGCCGCCGATTGCGGGAAAGGTGGTGCTTGGCTGGGACCCCGCGTTCCGGACCGGGTGTAAGCTGGCGGTGGTGGATCCTACAGGAAAGGTAATCGGCACTACAGTGATCTACCCGACAGCGCCCACAACCCCGCAGAAGATCAAGGCAAGTAAAGACTTGTTGAAAAAGATTATTCCAAAGTACAACATCTCCCTGATCTCTCTGGGGAACGGAACGGCCTCCAGGGAGTCTGAGCAGTTTATTGTTGAACTTTTAAAAGAGATTCCGGATCAGAAGGTACAGTATGTGATTGTAAATGAAGCCGGAGCGTCTGTCTACTCTGCCAGCAAGCTGGCAAGCGAGGAATTTCCGAAGTTTGATGTGGGACAGAGGAGCGCGGCGTCCATTGCCAGGCGTCTCCAGGATCCGCTGGCGGAGCTGGTGAAGATCGATCCGAAATCTATCGGTGTTGGCCAGTACCAGCACGACATGAACCAGAAGAAGCTGGGAGAATCCCTGACCGGAGTGGTAGAAGACTGTGTGAATAAGGTGGGAGTGGACCTGAATACGGCTTCAGCGCCGCTTCTGTCGTATATATCAGGGATCAGCAGTACGATTGCGAAAAATATCGTTACGTATCGGGAGGAAAACGGACGTTTCACAGACAGGAGAGAGCTTCTGAAGGTGCCGAAGCTTGGGCCGAAGGCATTCGAGCAGTGCGCGGGATTTATGAGGATCCAGGGAGGGAAAAATCCGCTGGATTCTACCGGGGTGCATCCTGAGTCTTACGAAGCTGCCGAAAAGCTGTTGAAAAAGCAGGGGTATACTCCTGAAGACGTTGCGGCTCATAACCTGACCGGCCTTTCCCTTACGATCAGGGATTATAAAAAGCTTTCAGAAGAACTTGGAACCGGAGAGATCACTTTAAGAGACATCGTGGGAGAGCTGGAGAAACCGGGAAGAGACCCCAGGGATGAGATGCCTAAGCCGATCCTGCGCACAGATGTTCTGGAGATGAAGGACTTAAAAGAGGGAATGATTCTTAAAGGAACCGTGAGAAATGTGATCGACTTCGGCGTGTTTGTGGATATTGGCGTGCATCAGGACGGACTGGTCCATATTTCCCAGATCACGGACCGGTATATTAAGCACCCGCTGGAGGCAGTGAGCGTGGGGGATATTGTGGATGTGAAAGTCATGAGCGTAGACCTGAAGAAGAAGAGAATCCAGCTTACAATGCGGGGGATTCAGTAAAAGCAGCAGTTCAGCCATAGGATTAATCCTCCGATTGAAAAATCATGCGGGCATGATTCTTTCTAACGGACAGTCCTGTGGCTGAACTGTTATAAATTTCAGTCTTTTTGAGCCTGCAGCAATATCTCAGGCTCTATTGCTCTGTCTCTATAATAATATTTCCTGTCGTGCTCTCCGATCTCTCTGAGCACCCGGCACGGGTTTCCGACTGCAACGACATTGGCGGGGATATCCTTTGTCACAATGCTTCCGGCGCCGATGACGGTATTGTCCCCTACGGTTACGCCGGGCAGGAGAACGGCTCCCGCACCGATCCAGCAGTTTCTTCCGATCCGGACGGGGATATTATACTGATACCCTTTCTCACGCAGTTCGGGCAGAATCGGGTGTCCGGCTGTCGCGATGATTACATTGGGGCCGATCATAGTATAGTCGCCCACATAGATATGGGTATCGTCAACCAGAGTCAGGTTGTAGTTCGCATAGATCCCTTTGCCGAAGTGGACATGATGTCCGCCGAAATTCGAGTGCAGAGGCGGCTCGATATAACATCCCTCACCTAATTCTGCAAACATTTCTTTTAGCAGCTGAAATCTTTTCCCGCCTTCGGAAGGACGGGTCATGTTATAGTCGTAGAGACGTTCCTGGCAGGCAGCCTGCTCCTTCAGGATTTCCGGATCTCCGGGGAAATAAATTTTTTCGCTGTGCAGCTTTTCATATTCGGTCATCGAGACTCCTCCTTTTACAACCGCAGATACCGGCTGATATGGCCGGGGTATGCTTATATTCTGAATTATTATAACTTATCATGTGCGATTTGACTATGAAAATCAGGATAGAAGGGCGCTCAGTTCATAGAACTGTTAAGGCAAAATTATAACTTTCCGGGGCGGGACTTGACTTTGATGAAAATAGTTGTTATATTACAGATAGAACAATATGATGACATATTATGTTCGTATACGGATTAAAATAGATCGAGTGGATTGACTGGGATTCATGGCAGGAGGGTGATTATAATGGCAGTTAAAAGAGATTATTATGACGTGCTTGGCGTCGGCAAAGACGCAGATGCCACGCAGATAAAGAAAGCATACCGCAGGCTCGCGAAGAAGTACCATCCGGATACGAATCCGGGGGACGCGCAGGCGGAGAAGAATTTTAAGGAAGTTACAGAAGCATATAATGTACTTAGCGATACAGAGAAAAAGAAACTTTATGACCAGTTTGGCCATGCCGCGTTCGATGAGAGCGGCGCGGGCGGATACGGGGCTTACGGCGGCTTCGGCAGCGGCGCCGGACAGTCTTACGGCGGAGCGGGAAGCCAGGGCTTCTGGCGTTCTTACAGCGGACCGGACGGCTATCAGGAGTATCATTTTGAAGGCGGCAATATGGACGACATGTTCCAGGATATGTTCGGAGATATCTTCCATCATGGACGGAGCGGCAGTGCTTCGGGAAAATCCGGAAGCTCCGGCAGACAGACATACAGCGGAGGCTTTGGCGGATTTGACAGTTTCGGAGGCTTTGGAGGCAGAGGAGGAAACTATCAGGAAAAAGGATCAGATGTGCGGGCAGATGTGACAGTATCATTTGATGAGGCTGCATTTGGCTGCGACAAGGTGATCAGGCTTCAGGATCCGTCCGGTGCAGGAAGCGGAGTACAGACCCTGCAGGTGCACATTCCCGCGGGAATTGATACAGGCCAGTCTGTCCGGCTGAAAGGAAAGGGAATGCCGGGGGTAAATGGCGGCGGAGCAGGAGATCTTCTGCTGAAAGTTACAGTAGGTGAAAAGCCCGGGTACGAAAGAAAAGGAACAGATGTTTACACCACCGTCCGCATTCCTTATACCACAGCAGTGTTTGGCGGCGAGGCAGTCGTGCATACTCTGTACGGGGACGTCCTGTGCAAGATACACGAAGGGACACAGTCCGGAACCAAAATCCGCCTGAAAGGAAAAGGAATTGTTTCGATGAAAAATGCGTCCGTGCACGGAGACCAGTACGTAACTGTGCAGATTGATGTGCCGCAGAGGCTGAGCCCGGCAGCTCAGAAAAAACTGAAAGAATATGAGGCACTGTGCGCCGGGAGGGCACAGACTGCATAATAAGGAGGCGCAGCTATTTAGTCAAATACCGCTTTCCTTCAAAATACGTCCGGAAGCGGAGCGGATGTTTGAAACGTGTTCTTGGAGAGGGGGCGTGTGTGCACTGTTCCGTTCCGGAATCCGGGAAGGATCTAAGAAGTCGAAGAGCTGTTTAAGGACAAGCGGCGCTCCGGGCAACTCGCTCTGCTCAGACAATCCCTGCGCGCCGCTTAACAACAGCTCTCCGACTTCTAAGACCTTCCATCAGATTCCTCCAAAGTCACAGTCCCCACACCCCCTCTCTCCAAGAACACGCTTCCAACATCCGCTCCGCTTCCTGCGCATTTCCTGTCGGAAGTGTCATTGCCTAAATAGGCTGAAACGCGAAGTTGGCGCGGCTTGGAGGCTTTCTATTACGAAAGTCTTCCGGCCGCGCCTGCTTTTTTTGGCAGCTATATATTCACTGGCTTCCGGATTGAAAAGCCCAGAAAACAGCCCCATTTCGAGAAAAATTCTGCGGGGATGGAGGCGCCCGTCGCCCTCCTCCATCCCCGCAGAATACGTTTTGGCAAAGGAGTTGTTTTCGGACGTTTTGCCAAAGGACGTTAGTGAACTTTATAGCTTTATAGCTGAATTGGATTTTGGACTTTCCGCTGGTTGCGTTCACATTATGAATTTGCTATGATAGAGGCAGTGTACGATAAATATGCAGAAAGGAAATAATGAGATATGAAAATCGGAATTGGAAACGACCATTCGGCGCTGGAGCTGAAAGCGGAAATTGTTGAGTTTCTAAAAGAGAAGGGCCATGAAGTAGTGGATTATGGCACGAATTCAACAGAGAGCTGTGACTATCCCGCATATGGAGAGATTGTGGGACGCGCGGTGGCATCCGGCGAGGTGGAGCAGGGGATTTTGATCTGCGGTACAGGCCTGGGGATATCTCTGGCGGCAAATAAAGTTAAGGGGATCCGTGCGGCAGTCTGCAGTGAACCGTATACGGCAAGGATGGCCAGGGCGCATAATAACTGCAATATTCTTGCGTTCGGCGCGCGTGTTGTGGGTGCGGAGCTGGCGAAAATGATTGTTGAGACATGGCTGAATACCGAGTTCGAGGGGGGACGCCATCAGAGAAGAGTCGATATGATTATGGCAATTGAAGAGAAGGAGCAGTAATGCATTCGTACCATTTGTCACAATGGATTTTGTTTTTCTTTTTGTATAGTTTTGCCGGATGGATCTGGGAGAGCTGCTATGTATCTGTAAAAGAACGGCGATGGGTGAACCGGGGATTCATGCACGGGCCGATGCTTCCGATCTATGGTTCGGGCGCGATTGTGGTTTTGGTCAGCACGATCGGAGTCAGGGAAAACCCGGTATTGATTTTCTTAATGGGTATGACAGGGGCGACAGTTCTTGAGTATATTACAGGCGCGATGATGGAAAAACTTTTTCATGTGAGATATTGGGACTATAGTACCCAGAAATTCAACCTGAACGGGTATATTTGCCTGTCATCTTCGCTCTGCTGGGGGTGTTTTTCCGTCCTGCTTGTGCGGGTGGTGCATGTACCTGTGGAGGATCTGGTGCTCCGGATTCCGGCACTGGCGGAGGAGTGGATAGCATTGCTCCTCTCTGTGACATCGGCTGTGGATCTGACTCAGTCCTTCAACGAGGCGATGGATATGAAAAGGATCCTCGTACAGCTGGAAGAGAGCAGGGAACAGATGCGCCAGATGCAGGAGAAACTGAAATCTGCTTCTGAAGAACTGGCAGAGGAATACCGTCAGCGCGCTGCCGCGTTTGCGGAGGAGTACAGGAAGCGGGCAGGAGAGAAGGCAAAGGAAAGAAGCTCACGGAAAAAAGCATATCTCGGGCAGATCCATATCCGCCGGGAGGAATATATCCATCAGCTTACACTTCTCGCAGAACGGGCGGAGAAACTGCTTCGGGAGGAACTACCGGAGAAGGCTGATGGACTGACAGGAAGAGAACGGCGGAGGAGGGACCTGGAGTCTATCAGGCAGAATGTTCTCTCTGAACTCCAGAAACTGGGGGAGCGCACGGACCGGAGTTATCTGCGGGCTGCGAGGCAGCTGAGAAGAAATCCTACGGCTGCATCCCGAAAGTTTAAGGAGGCGCTGGAGGAGATCCGCCGAAGTATGGACAATCAGTAAAGGTTAGAAAGGAAACGTACAGATGACAAAAAAACAGCGGGCTTTAGAAGTGATTGAACGTTTGAAGAAAGAGTATCCGGACGCGGGATGCACACTGGATTATGACCAGGCCTGGAAACTGCTGGTCAGTGTCCGGCTTGCTGCGCAATGTACGGATGCCCGTGTCAACGTGGTCGTGGAAGGGCTGTATGAGAAATATCCGTCTGTAGAGGCGCTTGCGGGGGCTGATGTAAATGACATAGAAGAGATCGTAAGGCCCTGCGGCCTGGGGAGGAGCAAGGCGCGGGATATCAGCGCATGTATGAAAATCCTGCGGGACGAATACGGAGGAAAGGTGCCGGATGATTTTGACGCTCTTTTAAAGCTCCCCGGCGTGGGAAGAAAGAGCGCGAACCTGATCATGGGAGACGTGTTCGGAAAGCCGGCGATTGTGACAGATACGCACTGCATCCGGCTTGTGAACCGGATCGGGCTGGTAGACGGGATCAAAGAGCCGAAAAAAGTAGAAATGGCTCTGTGGAAAATCATTCCGCCAGAGGAGGGCAGCGATCTCTGCCACAGACTGGTGTACCATGGCAGGGACGTCTGTACGGCAAGGACAAAGCCCCACTGCGAGAAATGCTGCCTGGCGGATATCTGTAAGAAAAACGGTGTAAAATAAAGAAAAGAGGAGGCAGAAAATGAAGAGTATCAAGCTGAGAGAAAATTTTTACTGGACGGGGATTATTGACGACAAGCTCAGAGTTTTTGACATCATTATGTATACGGAGTTTGGGACAACCTATAACTCCTATGTGATGAAGACGGGGAACAAAACAGTTCTTTTTGAAACGGCCAAGGCAAAGTTTTTTGATGATTATCTGGAAAAACTTAAAGAAGTCATAGATGTGCACAGCATTGATTATCTGGTGGTAAGCCATACGGAGCCGGATCATGCAGGCAGTGTGGAGCGTCTTCTGGACTACAGCCCTCAGATGAAGGTTATTGCGACCGGATGTGCCCTTGGCTTTTTAAAGGAGATCGTGAACCGGGATTTCGTAGGGATTCCGGCCCGGGATAATGAGAAGATGACAATCGGAAACAGAACGCTTCATTTTATGTTTGTTCCGAATCTGCACTGGCCGGACACTATGTATACCTTTATCGAGGAAGAGCAGATTCTGGTGACATGTGATTCTTTCGGATCTCACTACTGTCTGCCGGAAGTGCTTTCTTCAGAGATTAAAAATGAGGAAGATTACCAGAAAGCTCTGAAATATTATTACGACTGCATCATCGGCCCCTTTAAACCTTTTATGTTAAAGGCTCTGGACCGGGTGGAGGACATGGATATCTCCATGGTCTGCACCGGCCATGGACCCGTGCTCGTAGGAGACCGGATTAAATCAGTAATGAAGCAGTACCGGGAGTGGTCAACTGTTGTAAATCCAAATCCGAGAAAAACGGTTATCATCCCGTATGTGAGCGCTTATGGCTATACAAAGTCTCTGGCGGAGAAGATTGCAGAAGGCGTGAAGGACAGCGGCGATATTGACGTGCGTTCTTATGATATGGTCGAGGCGGACGCTGCGAAAGTAAATGAGGAGCTTCTCTTTGCCGACGGCATTCTTCTTGGCACACCAACGATAGTAGGAGAAGCGCTTAAGCCGATCTGGGATCTGACACTGGGAATGTTCCCGGCAACTCATGGCGGAAAGTTCGCCGGAGCGTTTGGAAGCTACGGATGGAGCGGAGAGGGCGTACCCAATATTACACAGCGGCTGAAACAGCTGAAAATGAAAGTGTCAGAAGGGTTCCGCGTCCGGTTTAAGCCTTCGGAGGCAGATCTGGTCAGCGCTTATGAATACGGCTATCAGTTCGGCTGTGTCGTCCAGAACAAGGAGCCTGTAAAACCAAAGAAGAAGGGCACAAGAAGTCTTGTGAAATGTCTTGTGTGCGGGGAAATCTTTGATTCATCCCTGGAGATCTGTCCGGTGTGCGGCGTTGGGAAAGAGAACTTCATTCCGGTGGAGGCAGAAGAAACAGGATTTGTCAACAATACACAGGAATATTATGTGATCCTCGGAAACGGCGCGGCGGGATTCAATGCGGCCAAGGCCATCCGTGAGAGGGATAAGACCGGAGCCGTTGTGATGATCTCCAATGAATCCTATCCCGCGTATAACCGTCCCATGCTGACCAAGTCTATTGTGGCGGGACTGAGCGCGGATCAGATTGCGATTGAGGGGCCGGACTGGTACGAGGAGAATAAAGTATACCAGATGCTCGGGAAAGAGATCACCGACATTGATATGAAAGCGAAAGAAGTAGTACTGACAGGCGGAGAAAAAGTGCATTTTACACGTCTGATCTATGCGCTTGGAAGCGAGTGCTTTATCCCGCCGGTAGAGGGCAGTGCTCTGCCGGAAGTCGTGGCGATCCGCAGGCTATCTGACGTGGAGAAGCTGGAAGGGCTTATGAAGAAGGCTGACGAGGCTGTTGTGATCGGAGGAGGAGTGCTTGGTCTGGAAGCAGCGTGGGAATTGAAGAAGGCAGGTCTTAAAGTGCAGGTGCTGGAGGCGGCTCCGGAACTGATGGGACGCCAGCTTGATTCTGGCTCCGCAGGGATCCTCAAGGGGATCGTGGAAAAGAACGGGGTACAGATCCGCACCGGAGTTTCAGTGACGGCGGTCGAGGGAGCAGCCGGTGAAGCGCCAGGTGAAGAAAAGCACGTAAGCGGCGTCCGTCTGGCGGACGGAGAAGTGATTCCGGCGCAGATCGTTGTTGTGTCCGCAGGCGTGCGCGCAAACACAGCGCTGGCAGAAAAGATCGGTCTTGAGACTGGGCGCGCTGTAAAAGTAAACAGCCGGATGGAGACAGGGATCGCCGATGTCTATGCATGCGGCGACTGTGCGGAATATGAAGGAGTGAATTATGCAATCTGGCCGGAGGCGGTTGAACAGGGTAAGACAGCCGGGGCAAATGCGGCCGGTGAAGAACTGGAGTATGAGCCTGTGGCGTCAGCCCTCACTTTCCACGGAATGAACACAGCGCTCTTTGCTGCCGGAGACTGCGGAAAGAACCCGGATCTTCTGTATAAAACAGTTGAGTTGCGGGATATGGGCAAAGGACAGTACCGGAAATATTTCTTCCTGAATAACAGGCTTTCCGGCGTGATTCTGATTGGTGATCTGTCTGAGATGGCAAAGATGACAGAGGCGCTTAACAAACATGCTTCGTACAAAGAAGTGATTGGATAAGAATTCTGACCAGGATATCTTTGAAAAACAGGGAATTACCTGCGGGAGTCATTGAGCTCCTGCAGGGCCCTGAAAAATTCCAGGTCTTCTTTCTTCAATTTCAGATTAGTCACATAATTCTTCCCGTCCGGGGAAGTAGCGCTGATCTCTATAACGGTACCCTCTGTCAATGCCTCACGGTATACAGCTCCTAAAAAAGCCGGAAATTTCGGATGATTCTGCTGGAAAAGCTCCAGCTGCTTTTTGAGTTGCTGAAGTCTGGCAATCTGTGAAAAATTCATAATCTGTTCTCCTGTTCTGATATTTGATGCATATATGGCAGTACAATTCTCAGGGACGTATAGATGATATACCCACTGTCCCCATAAAAGAATACCCAATATAACAATATGTAAAATAATATATCAGAATGCAGAGAAAAAGAAAAGATAAAAAAGTGCTTGCATTTTATAAAAAAGTATGATAGTATAACATTCGTGTCAGAGATGACGCGGGTGTAGTTCAATGGTAGAACACCAGCCTTCCAAGCTGGATACGTGGGTTCGATTCCCATCACCCGCTCTATTTTTTTGCTTTTGTGAGGGAGCCCTGTAAAAGGAGCTCCCTTTTTCGCTACTATCAGCTATTTAGCACAATACCGCTTTCCTCCAAAATACGTCCGGAAGCGGAGTGGATGTTTGAAACGTGTTCTTGTAAAGGGGACGTGTGTGTACTGCTCCGTTCCGGAATCTGGGAAGGATCTAAGAAGTCGAAAAGCTGTTTAAGTGCAAAGCGGCGCTCCGGGCAACTCGCTGTGCTCAGACAATCCCTGCGCGCCGCTTAACAACAGCTCTCCGACTTCTAAGATCTTCCATCAGGTTCCTCCAAAGTCACAGTCCCCACACGCCCCTCTCCAAGAACTTACGCTTCAACCATCCCCTCCGCTTCCTGCGCAT
>CALWTQ010000022.1 GCA_944384505.1 uncultured Mediterraneibacter sp. | reverse complement strand
ATTATCTGAAAATTAAAGAAATAAACTGACATTAATAAATGAAAAAAAGTGCCCATGATTACTTGACACATACAAAAAGAATAAATGTTTTGAATAATTCTATCAAATGCTATATAATGGCAATAGACTTTAGCGCTCAATTGTGTAGAAAAGTCTTGCATGAACCTAAAATGATTGGAAAAACTAAGCAGGAAAGTATGAGAGTGGAAAGGTGGTGGAGATGAAATGGTGGAGGAGACGATCCGGACGATCAGAGAGACGGAGAAAAATGCGGATGCGCTTGTAAAAGAGGCAGAGGAAAAGGCCGCGCAGATTATGGAAAATGCAAAGGCAGAGGCCGCGGAGGCCGCGGAAACGATTGTCAGAGACGCGCGCAGGAAGGCCAGGAATCTTGCGGATCAGTCCGAACAGGAAGGCAGCCTGGCCGAGCAGAAGTTTCTCAAAGAGACGGAAGCAGAGGTTCAGGCAATGAGAGATTCTGCCATTGCAAGAGAAAAGGAGGCAGTGGATCTGGTGATCTCACTGCTTGCGTAAGGCTGAAAAAGGACATATAATATGTCGGACAGCAAAGGAGGGATAGGAAAATGGCGGTACTTAAGATGCAGCGAATCAGCATCTGCGCCTTAAAGAAAGACCGAAAAGCGATTCTTGAAAAGCTCCAGAGCCTGGGCGTGCTGGAAGTAAGCCATGTAATCGGGGAGGATGACGATTTCCAGAAGATGGATACGGCACAGCAGAAGGCAGGATTTGAGAAGGCCGCCGCATCTGTGGACCAGGCGCTTGAGATTCTGGAGAAGTACGTGCCTGAGAATAAGTCCATGTTTGCATCCCTGGAGGGAAAGAAGCTGATTGACCAGGAGGAGGAGGAAAAAGTCCGCCAGGAGCGGAAAGAACTGCTGAGAGCTGCCAAGGAAATTAGTGATCTGGACAGGGAGCACGCGGAACAGCTTGCGTCTGTTGCGAAGATTCACAACAGTATCGAAAGCCTGACACCCTGGCTTTCTCTGGATGTTCCGCTGAAGCCGTCGGAGACGGAGAGGACAGTTCTGATTCCGGGAACTATGCCGGGAGGCACGACAATAGAGTCTGTGTATGAAGCGCTGGCCGAGAGGGCGCCGGAGGCGGAAAGCGCGGATATTCATATGATCTCATCGGAGCAGAGCTCGGTCTATCTTGCAGTGATCTGCCTCAAAGAGGAGGCAGGTGCAGTAGAAGAGGCGCTGAGAAGCGCCGGATTTGCAAGGCCGTCCCAGACATGGTCCCGCACTCCGGCACAGGAGAAGGAGGAACTTCTCAGGGAAGAGGCGGAATGCAGAGAGAAGATCGCTGCGGTGGAGAGCAGGATCGGCGAGCTGGCGCAGCAGAGAGAGAACCTGAAAATTGTTTCAGATTACTACCGCGTCCGGGCGGAGAAATACGGCGTATTGGGACAGCTTCCCCAGTCGCACCGGACATTTGTCATCAGCGGGTATATTCCTCAGTGCGAAGCGCAGCGTGTGTCAGATGAGCTGACGGGGAAATATGACTGCATGGTTGATATTGAGGAGCTGAAAGAGGATGAAGAAGCCCCGGTTATCTTAAAGAACAATCCGTTTTCCGCGAGTATGGAAGGCGTGGTGGAGTCCTACGGACTCCCTGCAAAGGGAGAGATCGACCCGACGACGATCATGTCGTTTTTCTATGTGTTCTTTTTCGGGATGATGCTCTCAGACGCGGCGTACGGGGCGATTGTGGCGATTGTCTGCGGAGTGCTGGTGCATAAGTTCCCGAGGATGTCAGAAGGGATGAAAAAGTCGCTGAAGCTGTTCTTTTACTGCGGTTTGTCCACTCTGGTGTGGGGAATTCTTTTCGGCGGATATTTCGGAAATATTGTGGATATTGTATCAGAGAAGTTTTTCGGCACAAAGATAACAGTTCCGGCAGTCTGGTTTGCGCCGCTGGATGATCCGATGAAGCTTCTGGTATTTTCGCTCCTCTTTGGAGTGATCCATCTTTTTACAGGGTTGGGGATCAAAGGATACCTGTGTTTAAAAGATGGAAAGGTGATGGACTTTATCTGCGATGTAGTGCTCTGGTATCTGCTGGTGATCGGGCTGATCCTGATGCTTCTGCCAAGCGATATTTTCGCGTCCATTGCGCAGACGCATATCGTGTTCCCGGGATGGCTGAACACAATGGCCGGAGGCCTGGCGGCCGTGGGAGCGGTCGGCATTGTGCTGATGTCGGGACGGGATAAGAAGAATCCCGCGCTCAGACTGGCGCTGGGGGCATATGATCTCTACAATATTACAGGCTGGTTAAGCGACGTGCTCTCATATTCGCGTCTGCTGGCGCTCGGACTTGCCACGGGTGTAATCGCATCGGTTATCAACCAGATGGGAAGCATGGTGCCGAGCAATGTAATCGGCGCTCTCGGATTCGCGGTGATCTTCGTGATCGGCCACTCGCTGAATCTGGCGATCAACCTGCTGGGAGCGTATGTGCATACGAACCGTCTGCAGTTCGTCGAGTTTTTTGGAAAGTTTTATGATGGCGGCGGCGCGCCGTTCAATCCTTTTAAAGAAAATACAAAATATACAGATATTAAGGAGGAAACGATATCATGAATATTGCAGGAGAAATGGGAATTGTTTTAGCTTTGCTTGGAGCGGCATGCGCGGTGCTGTTTGCGGGAATCGGTTCCGCGATCGGAGTCGGGATTGCAGGTCAGGCGGCCTCGGGCGTTGTAACTGAGGATCCGAGTAAGTTCGCAAAGGTACTTGTCATCCAGCTTCTTCCAGGTACACAGGGACTTTACGGACTTCTTGTGGGATTTATCACTCTGTCAAAGATCGGGATCTTAGGCGGTGAGCTTGCGGATATTTCAGTGACTACAGGACTTCTGATCCTGGCGGCATGTCTCCCGATCGCTATTGTGGGACTTCTTTCCGCGATTTCACAGGGAAAGACAGCTGTGGCTGCCATCGGCATTGTCGCGAAGAAACCGGATCAGTTCGGTAAGGCGATGCTGTTCCCGGCTATGGTTGAGACATACGCAATTCTTGCGCTTCTTGTCTCCTTCCTGGCAGTAAACGGAATCCCGGTATAAAAGAAGCAAAAGGAGAACGTAGAACATGAGTGGACTGGATAAAATGAAAGCACGGATCCTTCAAGAGGCGGACCAGTCTGCACAGGAGATCATCGGGAAGGCAAACGCCGACGCCGAAGCTATGGTAAAAAAAGCAAAAGAGGCGGCGGAAGCGGAAGCGGCGGAGATTCTGTCCCGGGCCGAAAGAGACAGAGCCGATCATGCCAGGCGGGTGGATGCCTCGCTGGATATGAAGAGAAAGCAGGCTTATCTGGCGGCAAAACAAGAGGTGATCAGCCAGGTGCTTGACAAGGCGTATGAGACTGTGATGGATCTGGATGCGGATAAGTATTTTGAGATGCTTGAAGCGTTGCTTGAAAAATATGTGCTTCCGGAAGAGGGCGAGATCCGCTTTTCAAAGAAGGATCTTGAGCGGATACCGGAAGGATTTGAGGAAAAGATAAAGACCGCTGCCGCGGCGAAGGGCGGGAGCCTGACGCTCTCCCCGCAGCCGGGAGAGATGGACGGAGGATTCGTCCTTGTGTACGGCGGGATTGAAGAAAACTGTACGATAAAGGCAGTGTTTGCCTCTAAGAGAGAGGAACTGTCAGACCAGGTGAACAGGCTTTTGTTCGGATGATCATAACCGCAAGGAGGGTTTATCTTGAGTAAAACAAAATATACGTATGCGGTTGCGCGCATCCGTGCGCTGGAAGTCTCCCTGTTCTCAGATATGGTGATCGAACAGCTCCTGGCATGTAAGACGGCGGAGCAGGGTCTCCAGTTTGTGAGAGAAAAGGGCTGGGGAGACGCTTCTGCTGACATGGATATGGACGCGGTTCTGAAGTGCGAGGAGGAGAAAGCCTGGCAGGTGATCCGGGAGACAGCTCCGGATATGAGCGTGTTCGACGTGCTTTCCTATCCGAAGCTGTACCACAATCTGAAAGCTGCCATCAAGGCGGTCTGCACGGAGACGAAGGATCTCAATATTTTTTATGATGACTGCTCCATTTCCGGAGAGGAGATGATGCAGATCATAGAGAACAGAGAATTCCAGCGGCTGCCTGACCACATGGCCGCGGCTGCGGAGGAGGCTTTTGAAACACTGCTGCACACCGGGGACGGGCAGCTCTGCGACATCTGCGTGGACAAGGCGGCGCTTGAGGCGATCCGCGAGGCGGGGAAAAAGTCGAAAGAGCCGATGATTGAAAACTACGCGGACACCACAGTGGCGATTGCAGATATTAAAACCGCGGTGCGCGCCCAGAAGACGGGAAAGAGCGCGGACTTTATGAGAAGCGCCATGGCAGAGTGCGGCAGCATCAGTGTGGAGCGCCTGATCCGGGCGGCGTTGGCCGGAGCGGATGAGATCGCCCGTTACCTGGAGGAGACGTCCTATGCGGGCGGGGCGGAGGCGCTGAAAGAGTCGCCGTCCGCTTTTGAGCGGTGGTGCGACAACCGTATGACAGAGACATTGAAGGCACAGAAATATGAAATATTTTCCGTAGGGCCGCTGCTTGGCTATCTGCTTGCCCGGGAAAATGAGATCAAAACAGTTCGGATCATTCTGACCGGGAAGCAGAACGGCTTTTCCGATGACGCGATCCGGGAAAGGATAAGGGAGATGTATGTATAAGATTGCAGTGGTCGGTGATTACGACAGTATTTACGGGTTTGCTGCTCTTGGCCTAAGCATCTGCCCTGTGAAGAACCGGGAGGAGACACGCGAGAAATTAAGACAGCTTGCGGAAGATGAGTATGGAATCATCTATATTACGGAAAAAGCGGCGTCAGAACTGGGAAGCGGGCTTGAACAGTACCTTGAGAGGGCGCTCCCTGCGGTGATTCAGATCCCGGGCGTGTCCGGCAACACCGGCGCCGGTGTGGTAGGAGTGAAAAAGACCGTGGAGCAGGCGGTCGGGTCAGATATTCTGTTTGGAGGAGTAGGCGAATGAGCACAGGAGTGATTAAGAAAGTGGCAGGCCCTCTCGTTATCGCAGAGGGAATGCGCGATGCAAATATGTTTGACGTGGTCCGTGTGTCCAACCAGCGTCTCATCGGCGAAATCATTGAGATGCACGGGGATGAAGCGTCAATTCAGGTCTATGAGGAGACCTCAGGTCTCGGGCCGGGCGAGCCGGTGGAGTCCATGGAGGTTCCTATGTCCGTTGAGCTGGGGCCGGGACTGATCACCAGCATTTACGACGGAATTCAAAGACCCCTGGATGATATTATGAAAATATCGGGAAACAACTTAAAGAGGGGCGTGGAAGTGCCTTCTCTGAAACGGGACCTGAAATGGGAATTTGTCCCCACAGTGGAAGCGGGGGACGAAGTAGAGTCGGGCGATGTGATCGGAACTGTACAGGAGACAGTTCTGGTTCAGCAGAAAATCATGGTTCCATATGGCGTAAAAGGAAAGGTCAAAGAGATCCGCTCCGGTGAGTTTACGGTAGAGGAAGTAGTTGCGGTGATTGATACAGAAGAAGGAGACAAAGAGCTGACTCTGATGCAGAGATGGCCGGTCCGCCGGGGACGTCCCTATAAGAAGAAACTGCCGCCGGAGATGCCCCTTGTCACAGGACAGAGAGTCGTAGACACGTTCTTTCCTCTTGCCAAAGGCGGCGTGGCAGCAGTGCCGGGACCTTTTGGAAGTGGCAAGACGGTAATTCAGCATCAGCTGGCAAAGTGGGCGGAAGCTGATATAGTCGTCTACATCGGATGTGGTGAGCGCGGGAATGAGATGACCGATGTGTTAAATGAGTTCCCGGAGCTGAAAGACCCGAAAACCGGGCATCCGCTGATGCAGAGAACCGTGCTGATCGCCAATACCTCGGACATGCCTGTGGCGGCCCGTGAGGCGTCCATCTATACGGGAATCACCATTGCGGAATATTTCCGCGATATGGGATACTCAGTGGCTCTGATGGCTGACTCCACATCCCGCTGGGCAGAGGCCCTCCGCGAGATGTCCGGACGCCTGGAAGAGATGCCGGGCGAGGAGGGATACCCGGCTTATCTGGGAAGCCGTCTGGCGCAGTTCTATGAGCGCGCGGGCCATGTGATCTCTCTTGGAAAAGAAGGCCGCGAGGGCGCGCTGTCTGTGATCGGGGCCGTATCTCCTCCGGGCGGTGATACATCGGAGCCGGTATCCCAGGCTACGCTGCGTATTGTGAAGGTGTTCTGGGGTCTGGATTCTGAGCTGGCTTATAAGAGACATTTCCCGGCGATCAACTGGCTGAACAGCTATTCTCTGTACCTGGATGATATGGAGAAATGGTTTAACGGAAATGTGGCTCCTGACTGGATGGAGGGACGCCAGAAAATGATGACCCTGCTCCAGGAAGAGGCGGAGCTGGAGGAGATTGTAAAGATGGTCGGAATGGACGCGCTTTCACCGGGAGACCGGCTGAAAATGGAGGCGGCAAGATCCATCCGTGAGGACTTCCTCCACCAGAACTCATTCCATGAAGTAGACACTTACACATCGCTGAAGAAGCAGCATATGATGATGCGCCTTGTAAACGCGTTTTATGACAGGGCTTCCGAGGCATTGTCCCGGGGGGCCTCTCTGCAGAAGCTGATCTCCATGCCTGTAAGAGAGCATATCGGCCGTTTTAAATATGTGCAGGAGGACGCTCTGGACGAAGAATATAAAAATGTTGATGAGGAACTGAGTGCACAGATCGCAGAAGCATATGTAAAGGAGGAACGGTAAATGCCGAAAGAGTATAGAACCATACAGGAAGTAGCCGGACCGCTGATGCTTGTGCGGGGCGTGGAAGGCGTGACGTATGACGAACTGGGAGAGATCGAGCTGGCAGACGGGGAGACAAGGCGCTGCAAAGTGCTGGAGGTTGACGGAAGCGATGTGCTGGTACAGCTCTTTGAGAGTTCGACGGGAATCAACTTATCCAACAGCAAGGTGCGTTTCCTCGGCCGGAGTATGGAGCTGGGCGTGTCTGAGGATATGCTGGGCCGCGTCTTTGACGGGCTTGGCCGCCCCATAGACGAAGGGCCGGAGATTCTGCCGGACGCCCGCATGGATATCAATGGACTGCCTATGAACCCTGCGGCGAGAAGCTATCCCGAGGAGTTTATCCAGACCGGCGTGTCTGCCATCGACGGGCTGAATACTCTGGTCCGCGGGCAGAAGCTGCCTATCTTCTCCGCGTCGGGACTTCCCCACGCGCAGCTTGCGGCTCAGATCGCAAGGCAGGCGAAGGTTCTGGGGACAGATGAGAACTTTGCCGTAGTATTCGCGGCTATGGGTATCACATTTGAGGAGTCCAACTTCTTTATCGAGAGTTTCCGGGAGACAGGCGCGCTTGACCGTACCGTGCTGTTTGTCAATCTGGCGAACGACCCGGCCATCGAGCGTATCGCTACGCCGAAGATGGCGCTGACGGCCGCAGAATACCTTGCATTTGAAAAAGATATGCACGTGCTTGTCATCCTGACGGATATCACAAACTATGCGGATGCGCTCCGTGAAGTATCCGCGGCCCGCAAGGAAGTGCCGGGACGCCGCGGCTATCCGGGATATATGTATACGGATCTGGCGTCAATCTACGAGAGAGCAGGACGTCAGAACGGGAAGAAAGGAAGTATCACCATGATCCCGATCCTGACCATGCCGGAGGACGATAAGACCCATCCGATCCCTGACCTGACCGGGTATATCACAGAAGGGCAGATCATCTTAAGCCGTGAACTGTACCGCAAGGGCGTTACACCGCCGATCGATGTACTGCCGTCCCTGTCCCGTCTGAAAGACAAGGGAATCGGTGAAGGCAAGACCAGGGCGGACCACTCCAATACCATGAACCAGCTCTTCGCCGCATATGCGCGAGGGAAAGACGCAAAAGAGCTGATGGTGATCCTGGGAGAAGCGGCGCTGACCGAGATTGATCTCATGTACGCGAAATTCGCGGATGCCTTTGAACAGGAATATGTATCCCAGGGGTATAACACCGACCGCGGTATCGAAGAGACACTGGATATCGGCTGGAAACTCCTGCGTATGCTGCCGCGCACCGAACTCAAACGAATCGACGACAAATATCTGGATATGTATTATGCCGATTAGAAGTTCCGCGGTGCGCGGCTGCAGGGAAAGCGGCGTGCAGACTTGTCTGCAAAAGGCGCTTTCCCTGCAGCCGCATAGGGCGGACAGCCCGCAGTGAGATGGAGCGAAGCGGAATCGAACTGCACCGCAGAACGGACGGAGAGCGCGCGTAAGCGCAGCGGGCCTGTCCCGGAAGCCCTCAGGGGCGGGAAAAGTGGAATTTTCAGATAAATCGATGAAGGAGGTGGCGTTTTGGCGGCGAAACAGGTGAATCCGACCCGGATGGAGCTGACCCGTCTCAAGAAGAAGCGGCTCACTGCGATCCGAGGTCACAAGCTTTTGAAAGACAAGCGTGATGAGCTGATGCGCCAGTATCTTGACCTTGTCCGCGAGAACATGGAAGTGCGGAAAATAGTTGAGGCGGGAATCAGGTCTGCAAACCGGAACTTTGTCATTGCCAAAGCCGGGATGTCCGAGGCTGCTCTTAATACGGCGCTTATGGCGCCCAAGCAGGAAGTTTACCTGGAAGCAGGCGAGAAGAATATTATGAGTGTGGACATTCCGACCTTTGAATATAAGACGAGGACAGCGGATGAGAATGATATCTATTCCTACGGATTTGCATTTACATCCGGTGATCTGGACGGCGCGGTAAAGTCCCTCGCAGATGTCCTGCCGGATATGATCCGTCTTGCAGAAGTGGAGAAGGCGTGCCAGCTTATGGCAGCGGAAATTGAGAAGACGAGACGGCGCGTAAACGCGCTGGAACATGTGATTATTCCGGAAACGGAGGAAAGCATTAAGTATATCACAATGAAACTGGACGAAAATGAGCGAAGCACTCAGATCCGACTTATGAAGGTGAAGGATATGATGCTGGAAGAAGCACATCATTACAGTGAGAAGTAGTAATTGAATCCGCAGAGTTGTCTGCCAGTGACTGGCAAACAGCTCTGCGGATTTTTTCTATTACTTTACCTCTTAGTGGCCGCGCTGATCAGGGCGGAAAAGGAGAGATGAAAACAAAGGTTATGAAAAAGGAACTTGTATTCTCCCTGCCATCAGATATATACTGTTAGTGAAGTTATACGGAAAGCGGGAGGAATTATGGCGAGCAAATACGTACAGGTATATACTGATCTGAAGAGAAAGATAGAGAATCGGGAGCTGGATATCGGGCAGGATCTTCCGGCGGAGGGAGAGCTCATGGAGCGTTATCAGGTCTCCCGGGACACGGTCAGGAAAGCCCTGGGCATGCTGGAGAATCAGGGGTATATCCAGAAAGCCAGAGGCAAGGTTGCGACGGTTTCCGGCAGGGGCGCCTACTCGTTTCCCTTTGAGAAGATCGCCAGCTTTAAGGAACTGAACGCGCACCTGAACCGGAAGACGAAGACGGATGTGATCAACCTGGAGATCCTCTCGGACGGGGAAACCATTATGGATCTTTTCGGAGATGACGAGGAACAGGAGGTCTATGATCTGCTTCGTGTCAGGGAGATTGAGGGGGAACGGGTGATTATCGACCACGATTATTTCCGCCGGAGTATCGTGCCGAACCTGCCTCTTCGCGCCTGCCGTGATTCAGTGTATGAGTATCTGGAAAAGGAGCAGGGGCTTCAGATCGGATATGCCACAAAGGAGATCTTCGTTCAGAATGCCACGGAGAAAGACAGGAAATATCTGGATCTGGGAGAGTACGGACTTGTAGTGGTTACGAAAAGTTATACGTATACGAAGGATGAGGTTTTATTTCAGTATACAGAGTCAAGACACAGACCGGATCACTTCAGGTTTGTTGGAGTTGCACAAAGATAATAGCCCGAATTTATGCAGAGCGCCAAAAGTGATGTTGGCGCTCTTTTTTTCGGCAAAATCTATTGACCAACAAATACGTATATGATAACTTGTAGTCAAACATATACGTATAAGTTGAAAAGAATATGAGAGAGGTGTAAAAAATGTCAGAATTTACAAATGACGCGAAAAAGATGCTTGAGCTCATCGGAGGAAGAGAGAATATCGTATCTTTTACGCACTGTGCGACCAGGATGCGGTTTGTACTGGCAGACGACAAGAAGGCGGATGTAAAAGGGATCGAGGAACTCTCCTGTGTAAAGGGAAGTTTCACTCAGGGCGGACAGTTTCAGGTAATTATCGGAAATAAAGTATCCCTGTTTTATGATGAGTTTGTTGCTGTCAGCAACATGGACGGTGTGGACAAACAGGAAGCAAAGAAGGCGGCAAAAGGCAATATGAACCTTCTTCAGAGAGCGGTGGCGAACCTGGCTGAGATTTTCGCGCCGATTATCCCGGCCATCATCGTAGGTGGTCTGATCCTCGGCTTCCGAAACGTGATCGGAGATATCAAGCTTCTGGAGGATGGAACCAAGTCTATTACAGACGTGTACCAGTTCTGGAAAGGAACCTATGATTTCCTCTGGCTGATCGGTGAGGCGATCTTTACCTTCCTGCCGGTGGGGATCACCTGGTCTGTGTGCAAGAAGATGAACGTGGATCAGATGCTGGGTATTGTTCTTGGAATCACGCTGGTGTCTCCGCAGCTGATGTCAGCCAGCGACTATGTGTCGGCGGTTGAGGCCGGCGAAGCTGTAAAATACTGGGATTTCGGAGCATTTCACATTAACATGGTAGGCTATCAGTCACAGGTAATTCCCGCGATCCTTGTAGGACTTGTATTCGCGGTTATCTACCGGTTCCTGAAGAAGCATGTTCCGGAAGTGATCTCCATGATCGTTGTTCCGTTCTGCTCTCTCGTACCGTCTGTTCTTCTGGCGCATACGGTGATCGGACCTTTCGGACGTATGCTCGGTGACGGACTTGCAGGAATCATCATGGCCGGATTCAGTTCCTCCTTTGCGTGGCTGTTCAGCGGAATCTACGGTCTGCTTTACCCGCTGCTTGTCATCACGGGACTGCATCACTCCATGCTTCCGATTGACCTTCAGACAGTTGCCACAATGGGCGGAATCTACACATTCCCGGTTGTTGCGCTGAGCAACATCGCCCAGGCGACAGCGGTTATGGCATTTGTATTTGTAAACAGACAGGACGCGAAGATCAAAGAAGTAGGTATTCCGTCCTTCATCTCAGGATACCTTGGAGTTACGGAGCCGGCCATGTTCGGTGTAAACCTGAAATACCTCTATCCGTTTATCGGCGCCATGATCGCCAGCGGAATCATGGGTATTATTTCCAGACTGTTCGGCGTGATCGCGAACAGCGTAGGCGTCGGCGGGCTTCCGGCGTTCCTGTCCATGCGAGGGGATAAGATACCGGTATATATTCTGTGCATTGTGATTGATATTGTGCTTACATTTATTATTACGGTCGTTCTGTCCAGGACAAAACTGAAAGACTACGGCAATAAATAAAAGACAGGAGTGGAAGAGCATGAATCTAGGTAATAAAGTTGTATATCAGATCTACCCGAAATCCTTTCAGGATACCAACGGGGATGGAATCGGCGATCTGAAAGGAATCACCAGCCGTCTGGATTACATAAAGGAACTGGGTGTGGACTACCTCTGGATTACTCCGTTCTTTGTCTCGCCTCAGAACGATAACGGATACGATATTGCGGATTACCGCAATATCGATCCCATGTACGGGACCATGGAGGATTTTGAAGAACTGGTGAGAGAGGCTGCGAAAAGAGAAATCTACCTTATGGTGGACATGGTGTTCAACCACTGTTCTACGAAACATGCGTGGTTTCAGAAAGCGCTGGCAGGAGACCCGTACTACAGAGACTTCTTCATTTTCCGGAAGGGAAAGAACGGGCTTCCGCCCACGAACTGGGTGTCGAATTTCGGAGGAAGCGCATGGAGCTATCTGCCGCAGACGGACGAGTATTATCTCCATCTGTTTCATGTGACACAGGCGGATCTGAACTGGGAGAACCCGAACGTAAGGCGCGCCTGCTATGATATCCTGGACTTCTGGATCGAAAAAGGCGTGAAGGGATTCCGGTTTGACGTGATCAATCTGATCTCCAAGCAGGCCTATGAGGATGATCTGGAGGGCAATGGCAGGAAGTTCTACACGGATGGTCCGAGGATTCATGAATTCCTCCGGGAGATGAACCGGGAGACTTTTGGAAAATATGAGGATATGATTACGGTAGGGGAGATGTCCTCCACTACACTGGAGAACAGCATCCGCTACTCGAATCCGGAGTCCGAAGAACTGTCCATGATTTTCAGCTTCCATCATCTGCGCATTGATTATCCTTCGGGAAACAAGTGGGAGATTCAGCCTTTCCGATTCCATGACCTGAAAACCAATCTCTTTACATGGCAGAGGGAGATGGAAAAGGGCGGCGGCTGGAACGCGCTCTTCTGGTACAACCACGATCAGCCAAGGATCGTCTCACGAATCGGTGACGAGGGAAAATACCGCGTGAAATCCGCCAAAATGCTGGCGACCACCATCCACGGGCTGGAGGGAACTCCGTACATTTATCAGGGAGAAGAAATCGGAATGACCAACGCAGGTTTTACCGATATCAGCCAGTACCGCGATATTGAGACTCTGAACTATTTCAATATCCTGAAACAGGAAGGCAAGTCCGAAGAAGAAGTGTACGAGATCCTGCGCAGAAAATCCAGGGATAATTCCCGGACTCCCATGCAGTGGGATGACAGACCCAACGCCGGATTTACCACAGGAGAGCCATGGATTCCGGTGATTGATAATTACCGTGAGATCAACACCATGGATCACGAAGACAAAGACTCGATCTTCCAGTATTACCGGGAGCTGATCCGGCTTCGCAAGAGCGTGCCGGTGATTGCCGAAGGAAAGTTCGAGGCGCTGCTGGAGGATCATGACAGCATCCTGGCATATAAGAGAACCGGCTGCGGGCAGGAACTCTATGTATTCTGCAATTATTTTGAGAAAGCAGTGCCGGTGCCGATGGAGATCCCGGCGGACTGCCGTTGTATACTTTCCAATTATAATGAAGATGTATCAACGGACAATCTGACGCTGAGACCGTATGAGGCAGTGATGTTTCTAAGAGATGATGATCTTGCTGTCTGAGGGATAGGGAGCAGGATAAAATGAAAAAGTTATAATGTCAACGGAAAGAATCCTGGCGGGTGATTTGGGGAGAAAGATCCTTTGAATCACCTGCCATTACTATTTTATGTAAAGTTTTTACCGTCCGAATGCATTCTCAAATGTTGTATGCAGTGTGCATAAATCTTTTTTTGCATATTCCAGGAAATCTCCATTCTGATTCAAAGGTGAAAGATAATAGTAGTTTTCCGAAAAAAACCAGCCGGTATAGCCGGTTTTTTTAATTTCCTCAGATACAGCCGGATAATCCGCGTCTCCGGAACCAAGCAGGACACATCCGCGCTGATCAGGGCGGAAAAGGCAGGAAATGCTGTCTTTTAGATGATAGTGATCAATGCCGGGGTGAAACGAGCGGATCAAATTGATGGGAGACCCGCTGTGGAATCTAAAAGGGTTTAATGTGTCCATACATAAACTTATCTTATTTTTGCACTCTTCTAAAAGCCTCCGGATTCCGGCAGGAGGAAGATTGGTTTCAACAACAATTTTGATATCATATATTTCTGCGTGAGTCCAGGCATATTTAAGATGGAATAACGCGTTTCTGTAAGCAGACTCTGAATCGGGACTTACGGTGATGACGATTTTTTTGATTCCCATCGCATGAGCTGCCTCAATTCCTTTTCGGATGCTAAGGTCCGCATTGTCGCCTCTGGCAGTTTCCGAAGCATAAAAAATATCCCCGGACTGCAGCAGGGAACCGAGATTAAGTGAATGCAGAATGATGTTATACTGTCTGGCTGCCTCCAGATATGAGTTTTGTACATACGGCTGACAAAGGGGGAAATGATAGGGGAGCCCTCCGCATTCACCCAATTGTATTCCCTCAAAACCGGCAAGTGATGCAAGGCGAATGGACAATGGGCCGGAAACAGGAAAAGCCCATTCGCAAATGCCATAGTGATTTTCCATAATCGAACCTCCTTTCTAGACAATAATAATACAAAAATAATACAAAGTCAAACATTAAATATAACAAATAAATGCTAATAATCAACAAACTTGATTGACAATTAAAATACAATGTGGTAACATATAACAAAGTTTAAAACATTGAAATAAGAATGTCAGGAGGTAAAAAAATGGGATCCATTAACTCGGTAACAGGAATTCTTGATACGGAAAAGCTAGGAATGACTTTAATGCATGAACATTTGGGAACAGTAGATGCGAATGCGTGGAAGGCATTTCCCGACTGGCTGAATCGCAGCCAGTTTATTGATTATGCCGTAGGTCAGTATAAAAAAGCTAAAAACAGAGGAATTGATACAATGGTTGATGTTACACCTCTGGATCTGGGACGTGATATTGGAATGATTAAAGAGGTGTCGGAAAAATCCGGTGTAAATGTGATTGCCTGTACTGGGATTTATGGAAATGACTATGGATGGCATCTGTACAAGGATCCGGATTATATAGCCGGATTATTTATACGCGAAGCTGAGCAGGGGATTGAAGGTACCAATATAAAGGCGGGGGTTATTAAATGTGCAACACACAAAGATCATATTGATAAAAATGATGAAAGAATGCTCCGTATTATATCCAGGGTGCATCGTGAGACTGGCCTGCCGATTATTACTCATTCGATTGGACATTCCGGGTATGAGCAGCAGGATATATTTGAGTCAGAAGGGGTTGATCTGAGAAAATGTGTGATTGGTCATCTGGGCGATCTGGATGATGTGGATTATATTGAGAAGGTAGCACGGCGGGGCAGTTATATAGGACTTGACCGGTTTAGCATCGATACAATCCAGCCTCTTGCGGTGAGGGTAAAAGTTCTTAAAGAATTATGTGACAGAGGATACAGAGACCAGATTGTGGTGAGCCATGACTGTATGTGCTTTATGGATGGAAGAGACAGCCTGAATATTTTTGGCGGAACATGGGATGATTTTTATAAAGAAAATCACGATGACATGGAGTATCAGTATACATATGTATTTGATTATAT
Organism: uncultured Mediterraneibacter sp.; assembly: GCA_944384505.1. GTDB lineage: Bacteria > Bacillota > Clostridia > Lachnospirales > Lachnospiraceae > Mediterraneibacter. The sequence continues at coordinate 34,819 of CALWTQ010000022.1, read as the reverse complement.
ATGGCCGGCACTCAGGAAACTGGGAATGACTCAGGATGATTTTGATCAGTTCCTGATTCGCACGCCAAAAACCTTTTTTGAACTTTAATCCGGAGGTGTGTAATAGTGAAAGCATTAGTATATGAAAAGCCCGGACGGGCAAATGGCGGAATAAAAGAAATACCTGTACCGGAGTGCGGTGAAAACCAGGTATTGATCAAAGTCATTTCATGTGGGATCTGTAAACCGGCGGAGAGAACTCATGATGCGAACGGGTCTGTGCTGGGGAGATATCCGGCGGTTCCCGGACATGAAATGGCAGGTATTATTGAAAAGACAGGGGACGGGGTGACATATTGCAAACCGGGAGACAGGGTTACTGTGGATAATGGAGTGCCATGTGGAAAATGCTATTACTGCAAAAAAGGCGAACCAGTTTTCTGCGACAATTTTGGCTCTATGGGACACAATCTCCAGGGAGCTATGGCAGAGTACATTGTGGCAGATGAGAATAATGTATATAAGATACCGGATGGAGTGTCCTATGATCAGGCAGCAATGTGCGAGCTGATCGGATGCTGTCTGCGGGCTGTTGAGAGAAGCCGGGTACAATACTGTGACAGTGTTCTGATTCTCGGGGCCGGGGCAAGCGGAATGATACTTGCTCAGCTCTATAAAAATTCAGGAGCCGGAAATGTCTCCGTGGCTGACCGGGTGGAGAGTAAGCTGAAGCTTATGGAGAATAAGGGGGTCAGAACATACCGGCTGGACAATAATGATTATGAAAGTCTTATTGCAAAACTGAAGGAGGATGAACCGGAAGGGTTTGATATTATCATTGATGCCTGCGGTTCCCTTGAAGCGGGAGAAGCCGCACTGGCCTGTCTGAAAAAGGGAGGAACCTTTGTGGGATATTCCTTCCCCAACGGTGAAAAGAAGGGATTTATCTGCAATGCGGCGGACTTCATTAAAAATGAATGGACATATGTGGGATCTACATTTAACAGTGAATTTGAAAAGTGTCTGGAGATTCTTAAGCAGGGGAAAGTGGATTGTGATTGTCTGATCACTGGACATTATCCGCTGGAGCGGTATTTTGAAGCGCTCGATGAGAATCTGAATAATGAAAATTCGATTAAGATTATTATTCATCCGAACGGATGTGAATAAGGGTGGGAAGGAGGCGTGGCATATGAAAAGAGTAGTCAGTCTGGCGCTGCTTCTGCTGCTGACCGGCACTACCGCAGGATGCAGTGCCTTGATAGAACTTCCGGATGAACTGGAAGAAAATGACCAGACCACGACTGTAAGTGAGGAGGTGACGTTTGAAGGGCCGGCTGAAAAAGCAAAGGCACCCAGGGGGATTAAAGTGGCTTTGGTCCCGGCGCAGGCGTCTCTGTCAGGATGTATTGTGCCCTGTGAAGCGATAGAAGAAATCGGTGACCGGTACGAATGGGATGTGCAGACCTTTGATGGAAAAGGAACACCGGATGAGCAGAACAGATCAATTATGAATGCTGTCGCATGGGAGGCGGATGTCATTATCACTGTTTCTCTGGACGCCAGAAGCGTGCAGCAGGGAATACAGGCTGCGAATGACGCAGGGATACCTATTGTCAGCGGATCAAACGGTACGGATGATCCAAATCCGCAGCTGAATCTGGAAGAGGAAGGGCTTCTGGATTTCGCGTTTGATGTGGGACCGGACTATCATGCATTGGGAGAAGCTATGGCGGAATGGATGGACGAGAACAGCGATGGAAGCGGTGAGGTTGTGGTATACAGCTGCCCGGGCTCCTACTCTGTTGAATATTTTGAAGAAGGTCTTCTGGAGAAAATAGAAGATACCGGCCTTACGCTGGATGAAGAACTTCAGTATTTTACCTTCGAACAGATGGGGGATGAACTGAACAGAATGGTAATCGGATATGTAACGTCCCATCCGGATACGGAATTTGTGTTTCTTCCTTTTGATCCGGCGGCTGTCAGCGTTGCGGAAGCGCTGGAATCGGTGGGGATTCATGATGTAAAAGTATGCGGCGTGCTTGGAAATGAAGAAATGATTTCTTTAATTCGCCAGGGGACGGCTGCTGTTTGTACAGCTGCGTATGACAATGTTTATCTGGGGTATGCCACCGTTGATCAGACAATTCGTCTTTTGAACGGACAGGAACTGGCATCTCCCCGCGGTGAGAATCTGCCGTATACGATCGTAGACAGTTCGAATCTGCCGGAAGAAGGAGAGGCATGGGCGCCTAACATGGATTATATTGGGGCGTATTATGAACTATGGGATTAATTCAGAGGTGACTGTATGAACGGAAGAAAAATCAGAAACGGGAACAGCTCTTTTCTGGAAAAATATGGGATGATCGGGATACTTATCCTAATAGTAATGTTCTTTTCATTTACGTCAAAAAACTTTTTCTCTGTGCGGAATTTCAGCAATATCTTGATCAGCCAGGCTGTTATGGGATGTCTTGCGCTTGGAGGTATGTTTATACTCATTGTCAATGAATTCGATCTTTCGCTGGGATATATTTTGTGTTTCAGCATGGTGCTGGGGGCTCTGCTTGCGGAAAAGGGAGTTCCCTCGCTGCTGATCCCAGTTATTATGGTAGTGGCGGGCTCGGCATGTGGTCTGCTGAACGGACTGATTACAACGAGGCTGGGGATTAGTTCGTTTATCGGAACCTTGAGTGTTGGTCTGATGCTGTCCGGAATTTCTCAGGCTTTATCCGGCGGAGGGATACTGAATACAAATATTCCTGCAGGGATGATCACATTTGCGCGGGGGAAAATATTTCAGGTAGGGTACTGCGTGTGGTTTCTTGTGCTTCTGTGTGTGATCGTCTGGTATATATTGAACTTCACAAGATTCGGAAGACATCTGTATGCGGTGGGAAGCTCAAAAAGAACGGCGCTTTTTGCAGGTATAAAAGTCCAGAAGGTACAAATTCTCGCATTTATGGCATCGGGATTTTTTTGCGGAATAGCGGCGGTTCTCCTGCTTGGGCAGCTGGGAGCGGCCAGTTCTGCTTACGGGACATCACTTCTCCTTCCGGCCTACTCCGTAGTGTTTTTAAGCAAGGCGGCGTTTATACCTGGGAAAATTAATGTACCGGGAATGATCCTTGGAATGCTTTTGTGCGCGCTTGGAGAAAACGGGATTGAAATCAGCGGGGTTTCTACGTGGGGGAGTTATGCTTTCCAGGGAATTATACTTATTCTGTCGATTTGGATATCCGCTGTTCTGACAGAGCGGGCGGCGAGAGCCAGGTAAGGAGGAAACAGGATGTCAGTTGCTGTTGAAAAAGTTTCGGTATCGTTTTCCGGAACGAAAGTTTTGAAAGATGTCAGTCTTGAAATACCTGATGGAAAAATATGGGGAATCCTGGGAGCAAACGGCAGCGGAAAATCAACGTTGATTAAGGTACTGACGGGAATCTATCATCCGGATGCCGGTCAGGAGACCAGAATAAAAATAGGAGACAGCATATGCAGCGACATTACGGATTCCGGTAAAGCATATGAGATGGGGGTGCGCGCTGTGCACCAGGAGAGCCCGCTGATTGAAGATTTTACGGTGGCAGAGTGTGTTTCAGCATTCCATGGATATCCGAAAGGGAGGGCGGGGATAGACTGGAATGCCGTTGAGGAATATGCACATGAAATTCTCAGTATTTATGATATTGACGTTGATATCAACTGTATGGTGCGGGATCTGAGTGCGGCACAGCGAAACATGATTGCGATTGCAATCGCAATTGGAAGAGAGGAAGATCTGAAAAATGTAAAGCTGCTGATTCTGGATGAGTCCGATGCTTCGATTCCGGAAAGTGAAGCGGAGTTTTTTCTGGACCGGGTTAAAAAGGTAGCGGCCAGAGGAATTCCGATCATAATGATTACACACCGGTTAAAATCTGTCATGAAATACTGCGATGCGGTGACTGTTTTAAATGACGGGAAAAATATTTTCAGCAGAAACATTTCCGAGGTTTCGGAAGAAATGATTATCACCCATATGCTTCGGCAGGATGAGGATGGAGCGGAGAGAAAGAGTGACGAAGGAGGAAATCTTCAGGGTCTGTGGAAGCTGCTGAAAATAAAAGAACATTATGAGCCGGGAAAATGCATAATGGATGTGAAGAATCTTGCATGTAAAAATCTGAAAGACTGTACATTTAATTTGTGTTCAGGGGAAGTTCTGGGGATTGTAGGAACTGCTGACAGTGGAATAAGCGAAATACCCTGGCTTCTGGCAGGGGCCAGAAGCCGGACGGGCGGGGAAATTACTGTAGATGGCAAAAAATTCCCGGTCAGGATGACGTCGGGAAAGGCTCTGAAAAGAGGTGTTGCGCTGCTCCCGTCGGACAGGCCAAAGTATGGCGGGATTATGGAATGCTCTCTGAGAGAAAATATACTGATGCCTGCGGAAAGAAGATACTGGCGTCATGGAAAGCTGGCTAAACAGGCAGTTCAGATGATGCAGGCTGTGTTTGATATACAGCCGGCAGACAGCTATGAAAGAAAATTTGGCGTAATGTCCGGGGGAAATCAGCAGAAAGCAATAATGGCAAAATGGATGAGCCTTAAGCCAAAGGTTTTCGTACTGGATGATCCGACATATGGAGTTGACCCCAACTCCCGGAAAATGCTGTTTGAAAGGATAAAAGAAGCAGCGGAAGAGGGGATGGGGATTATTGTCTTTTCGACAGAACCGGAACTTCTGGCTGACATTTGTACAAGAGTAATTATGATAAGAGAAGGACGGGTTTCAGGAGAACTACGAAAGAAGGACGGAGTACTGGAGAGAGAAACAATTGCGAGGTGGAGTTACCTATGACGAAAAAGAACGTATTAGATGTAAAAAAGAGAGGAGTCCCGGTTCTGACAGTAATACTGGCGCTGGTTTTTATGATCTTCATTCCGCAGTTTTCCAGTGTGCAGAATGCGAATATTATCGGGATAGGCCGTGTGCCTGTGGCAATTTTCGCCATGGCTTCTCTGATTCCGCTGGCAGCAGGAGAGTTTGATATTTCTCTGGGCTATATGATCGGTTTTTTGATGATGGCAGGAGGAAAGATGGCGTCAATAGGAGGCACGGCACTGGGCGTTGTCGTAGTTATCCTTGGGCTGAGTGTGATCCTTGGCGCTTTCAATGGAATTATTACAGTGTTTTTTAAAATTCCCTCCACCATATCTACGCTCGCCACCGGTATGATTATGTACGGCGGTTCCCTCTTTTTGAATGGGGGCAGATCATTTACAGGAGTGACGCCGGACCTGCTTATCTGGATCAATCAGATAAAAATTGTTAAGCTTAATATCGGAATATGGATTTGTATTCTCCTTGCGGTCATTGTGTATCTGGTTCTGGAGCATTCTCCGCTTGGAAGATACATCTATGAAACCGGAAATGCCAGAAGTGTAGTGGAACTGGCAGGCGTTAATACGAAAGCGGTTCGTTTTCTGTCATTCGTTTTTGCAGGGATTTTGATCGGATTTTGCGCCGTTTTATTAATCAGTCAGACCAGAAATGTGTATCCTGATACGGGACCGGCGTATCTGCTTCCGGGACTGGCAGTTACTTTCCTGAGCATTACCATGCATACACCGGGCAGATATAATGTCCCCGGCGTGATCTGGTCGACAGTGCTTCTCGGAATGGTTTTTAACGTAATCAGTATCCTTGGGGCGCCGTTTTGGGCGGAGGCGGTGATCAACGGTCTGGTGCTGCTGGGAGTTGTAATAATAATGAAGCAGAGCTAAAAAGGAGCCATTGCCAGGCAGAGAAATATCTGCCGCGCAATGGCTTTTATTATATGGTGATATTTTTAAACGAATAATTATTTATTTCCCGATCGTCTGGTCTATTGCGGTATTGATGGTTTCCATTTCTTCATCGGAGAGTGACCAGCTGAAAGCAGAGCAGTTTTCGGCCGCCTCTTTTGCGTTTCTGACTCCGGTCAGTGAAGCGCCGATATACGGATGGCGTGTAGTCCAGTTAACAGCTACCTGTGCAACAGGAACATCATGAGCAGCGGCGATCTGATCCAGTGTCTTTAAGAGCTCCATAACTTTTGAAAATTTAGGCTCGCGGAAGAAATCGTAGAAACCAAGCCGTGCATCTCCCGGTTCAAATTTCGGAATTTCCCGGATTGTGCCGGTAAGAATGCCGGCGCCGAGACCGCCGTATCCCATTGTGTAGACTCCTTTTTCAGCATACTGTTTCAGCACATCTTCTTTTGAACGGTTTACCATGGAATATGGGTACTGTACAACATCGATAACACCCAGATTATAGAGCTTCTCAAGATCACTGTCTTCGAAGTTGGAAATTCCGCTGAAACGAATTTTCCCCTGCTGCTTCAGTGTTTTTAACGCATCAGCAGTTTCCTCAAAAGGTGTGCTGGCGTCCGGCCAGTGAATCAGATAAATATCAATATGATCTGTATTCAGACGTTTCAGAGAATCCTCACACTGCTTCATAATCGCATCTTTACTGCTGTCACGGATAGGCTCGGAAGATCCGTATTTTACATCTTCCGGCCAGCGGATGCCGCATTTTGTAAGAAGCATTACCTTGTCCCTGCAGGAAGAGAGAGCCTTCCCCACTACTTCTTCCGAATGTCCGCGCCCGTAGCTCGGAGCCGTATCGATGAGATTTACTCCCTGATCTATCATTGCGTGGATAGCGTCTATGGAATCCTTCTCATTTACATCTCCCCATCCCGTGCCTCCGATGGCCCATGTGCCAACGGCAAGTTCTGAAAGCTTTAAATCTGTTTTTCCGAATTGTTTGTAACGCATAGTATCATCCTTTCTTAAATTATTATAACAATATTGTATATGTATTGTATTATAAATGTCAAGTTAAAAATGAGATAAATATATTACAAAAAGAATACATTTATATTGACAAGAAATACAACAAAAGCTATAATTCACATATAAACAAATGAAAATGCAAGGAGGAAAACAACATGCTCAAGGTGTTATGTACGGCAGAGTTTGATGATCAGTGGGAAGCGAAGATGAAAGAGTACTGTGACATGAAAAGGGTAGGATTCAGCCTGACTAAAGAACCGAAAGACAGGCTGAATGAAGAACAGCTGATAGAAGCGCTTCAGGGAATTGATGTCTTTATTGCAGGGTATGAAAAGGTGACGGAGAACGTTTTGTATCATGCGCCGGATGTGAAACTGATTTTAAGTGTAAGAGACGGCCCGGAAGAAAATATTGATATTAAAGCATGCACAAAACTTGGAATTCCTGTTTTGTTCAGCGCGGGAAGATGCGGGCGCTCTGTTCCGGAATTTACATTCCTTCTGATTCTTGCTCTGGCTAAGCCGCTGATAAAAGTAGTAAACGAAGTAAGGGCGGGTAACTGGATTAAAGAAAATGATCTGAAATTCAGAAGAATCAATGAAAATGCAACAGAGGTATATGGGAAAACACTTGGCATTGTCGGACTGGGGAGAAACGGGCTCGGACTGGCTCAGAGGGCGCAGGCCTTCGGCATGAAAATTATAGGCTATGATCCGTACGCAGACGCAGAAAAGATGAAAAAAATGGATATTGATGTCTTCGATCTGGATACGGTAATGAGCCAGTCTGACTATGTTGTTCTTCTGGCGAGAGTCACAGACGAAAATAAAGGCATGATCGGAGCAGAGCAGATTGGAAAGATGAAACCTACGGCCTGCCTCGTGAACACAGGCCGCGCTGCCCTTCTGGATATGGACGCCCTTTTTGACGCTCTGAAAAAAGATAAAATAAGGGCGGCGGCGCTTGATGTACTGGATGAAGAACCGCCGAGAAAGGATCATCCGATTTACGGGATTGATCCGGATAAGCTGATTGTGACACCGCATACGGCGGGGGTAAGTGTAGAACGAATCACGTTCCAGTCCAGAGTTCTCAATGAACATCTTCAGAATTACCTGAAAGGTATACTGCCGGCATCTGTATGCAATCCGGATGTATTTGATCTTCCACAGTTTGAAAAGCGCGGCGGGATTTTATACGGATCGGAAGGGGAAGATGCGTCCGGGAATTGTTGACATTGAAGGTAAATTTTACTAAAATTGTATTATATAATGGTGAGGAGGGAAAGTATGCACGAAAAAATCCTGAACGGGAATTCAGCAGATAATGGAAAAGAGGCAATCCCGCTTTACCATCAGATTGTTTCTGATTTGAAAGATCAGATTAACAGAAATGAGATGAAGAACGGCGATAAACTGCCAACAGAAAAATGGCTGAGCGAGCATTATGGAGTAAGCCGCGTGACGGTTAGAAAAGCATTGGAAGATCTGATTGAGCAGGGATATCTGGAAAAGCGTCCGAACAGAGGATGTTTTGTTATACAGCCGAAGTTTGAAAGAGACCTTTCCCGAATGCGCAGCATGCACCGCCAGCTGCTCGCCTCAGGCATAACTCCTTCGTCTAAAATTATCTCTTATCAGGAAGTTGCTGCCGACTCCTGGATTGGCCGGCATCTTCAGTGTGCAGAAGGTGACATTGTATTGGTGATAAAGCGGATTCGCTATGCGGATGAGCGCCCGTTTGCCGAACAGACGATTTATCTGCCGAAAGCTTTATTTAATGATTTTAATCCGTGGCTGCTGAGAGATCATTCCCTCCATGATCTTATGGAAGAAGAGTACCGCGTTCCGATTGTGTCCTCAACACAGAGTATTACTGCGCGGATGCCTTCCAAAGAGCAGATAGAAGAACTTGATTTAAAGGCAGGAAAGCCGATTCTGCATATACGGGGGACTGTATTGACAGAGAATGACAAGGTATGTGAGTATTCGGATACTTACTTTATTACTGATGTGGTCAGATATTCTTTTTCGTGGTCAAAACGGTAAAAGAAGCTGAAAAGGACCGGTTTACAATTGAACAGAGGCAACCCTGTGAAATCCATGTGCAAGAAATTATTTTCTTCCACATGGATTTTTTTTGATACAAAATAAATACAAAAATACTAAAAATATATTGACAATAGAAAAAATAGATAATACAATATAAATACAATAAATAAAATACAAGGAGGAACAAAATGAAAAAATCAGGTATCATTAATCCGGAACTGATAAAAAGTCTTACGGAATTAGGACATTTTGACAGTTTCGTGATATGTGATATGGGATTCCCGATACCAAAACATGCACAGCGGATTGACCTGTCGCTTCTGCCTGGGTATCCAAAACTTATACCGGTTTTGAAAGCCTGCCTTGGGGAAGTGGTTGTTCAGGAAATGGTTATGCTGGACGGCGTTGAAACGGCGAACGAAGAGCTCTATAAAGAGGTGACGGAGCTGGTGCATAATCAGGAAATGAGATATGTGAATCTCACGGAATTCCGGAAAATGGCAGACGATGCGAAGTTTTTTGTCAGAACCGGTGAAGACGCGCCCTGCTCCAATATTTATCTGGTATCGGCGTCAGGAGTAAAAGAACGGGTTGAGAAGTACAATATTGATGTGGGAATGTAAAGGAGGAGAAGCATGAAAGCTCTTGTATATGAAGCGCCTGGAAAAGGGAAAATTATGGAAATACCAAAGCCTGTTTGCGGGGACGATGATGTGATTATTAAAATCAAAGCCTGCGGAATCTGCAAATGGTCTGAACTGGCCCATAATTCAACAGGGACTACTCTGGCGAAATATCCGTGTACACCCGGGCATGAATTTGCAGGTGTTATCGAAGAAAAGGGGAAAAATGTAACTGGCTTTGAAATCGGCGACGCGGTAACCGCAGATAATGCAACCAATTGTGGAGACTGTTATTACTGCAGAAATGATCAATCGCTGTATTGTGAGAACTTTGCTTCAATTGGACATAATATCCAGGGCGGATTTGCGGAATATGTAAAAGTAAAAAAAGACAAGGTCTTTAAAATCCCTCCGAATCTTTCTTTTGATGAAGCTACGGTAGCTGAACCCGTTGCGTGTGCCGTACATTGTATGGATGTTCTGGCGGCGAAGCCGGGAGAAAAGATACTGGTCCTTGGAGTGGGGCCCCACGGTTTGATTCTTGGTCAGCTCTGTCATCATTCCAGCGCGCTTAAGGCAGTGACAATAGGCGGACTTGACAGCAAGCTGGATATACTAAAGGAATGCGGAGTGCCTGTTATTAAGATGGACAGAAACGATTACTCCGTACATGAAGAAGCGATTAAGAAAGAATTTCCACATGGTGTAGATGCAATTATTGATACGACAGGTTACTGGCCGCTTGTGCAAAGCGCGTTTAAATTTTTGAAAAAGGGAGGCCGTTTTATACAATACGGAAGCTATCATTCCAATGATGATTTTGTGATCCCGCCGTCATGGTTTAACAATATTCATTACAATGAACAGCAGTATATCGGTGTATCATGCCAGACATTTTGTTTTGACCGCGCGCTGGAATATATGGGAAGCGGAAAGGTCAAAGTGGATAAGTTCATCACTCATAAGTTTAATCTTGATGACTATTTTGAAGCTCTGGAGGTTAACCGGACAGATCGTGAAGCAATTAAGGTAATTATTAACCCATAAGGAGGAGGGGAAATATGTTAGTAACATTAAATGAAATTTTAAAGGAAACCAGAGAAAAAAAATATGCTGTCGGAGCATTTAACGCAACGGATTATCTTCTCGGAGAAGCGGTAATTAAGGCGGCAGAAGAGGCAAATGTACCGGTAATTATGATGGTGCCGACTCCTGCGTTTAAAGTAAAACAGACGCCTTATCTGATGCAGTTCATCCTTGACAGGGCCAGAAAAGCAAGTGTCCCGGTCTGCATGCATCTTGATCACGGAAAAGACTTTGATATAGTAATGCAGGCGATACACTATGGATGCTCTTCTGTTATGTTTGACGGCTCTCTGCTTCCGATTGAGGAAAATCTGGAAAAAACGAAAGAGATAGTTAAAATTGCGCATGCGTGCGGTGTGTCCGTGGAGGCGGAGATCGGGCATGTGCCGGGATCAAAAAACCAGCCGGCAACAGGGGCTCCGGATGAGAGTATGTATACAGACCCGGAGGATGCCGTAATGTTTGTGAAAGAGACCGGTGTTGACGCTCTCGCGGTTTCAATCGGAACAGTGCATGGAGCTTTCGTAGGTGAACCGAAACTTGATTTTGACAGACTGAAGAAAATCCGGGAGATGGTTGATGTCCCGCTTGTATTACATGGGGGCTCAGGACTTCCGGAGGAAGATTTCCGCAAGTGCATTGAACTGGGAATCAGCAAAATTAATTTCTTTACCGAACTGGCAACAGCCGTTTCAAGAGCAGCTTACGGCGTAATGAAAGAAAAAGAAGGAAACATTATGTGGCCGGATGTGTCACCGACAGCCGAACAGGCGGGGATTGACGCTGTGAAAGAGCAGTTCAGAATCTTTAACACACAGCCGCTGCATTTGAATTAAACGCTCTACGGATGAGAAAGGGGTACATATGGAAAAGATAAAAAGATCACTTGAAGCAGCGAATATAAAACTGTCATGGAGAGAAAGATTCAGCTATGGATGTGCCGATGTATATGGTACATTATACGGGAATTTCTTATCAACTTTTATCTTATATTTTTATACGGATGTCCTGGGAATCAGCGCCGCAATTGCAGCGAATATCTTTCTGATTGCGAATCTGGTTGATGCGGTTACAGCAATTTCAGCCGGTCCTATTGCGGATAAGGTAAGGACAAGATGGGGAACATACAGGCCGTTCTGCCTGTTCGGCGCAGTTCCGCAGATGATCGCGCTTGTGCTTTGCTTTACAAAAATTTCCGCAGGAGAGGGAACTTTAGTTATCTATGCGCTTGTGACTTATCTGCTGGTAAATGGATGTTACGCTTTTATCAATACTGCATACAGCACAATGTGCTCGGCAATGACTACCAATGTCAATGAAAGAGGCGTCCTCAATGTTTTCAAAATCGGAGGGTCAGCCGCAGGCGGACTCGTTGTTTCACTGCTGGCGCTTCCGCTTGTAAACGCTATCGGAAAAGGAAATGAAGCGGTTGGATACCAGGGAGCCGCGGCTGTAATGGGAGTGCTTTCCGCAGTTATGCTCCTGATCGCTTTCTTCGGGACAAAAGAAAGAATCGTAATTGAAAAGACAGAGAAAATCCGGGTTATCGACAGTTTTAAAATGGTTCTTAAAAATAAGCCCTGCGTACTGATGATTTTCCTTCTGATGTTTGTCGCGTGGACCTTTAATTTCCGTTTCGGCGTCGTAATGTATTACTGCAAGTACTATCTTGGAAATGAAGGGCTTCTGACAGGATTTAACACACTTGTTTCATTAGTAGGTATTCCGGCCATTATCCCGCTCCCGGGTCTTTATAAAAAACTCGGAAAGAAAAATACAATGGTGCTCGTAGCGATCCTTACAATAGTTAACGGAATCGTGTTCCTCATCGCTCAGAAAAATCTTTACCTTGTAGCTCTTGGCTTCATTCTTTTTGGTATCACGCTGAATGCATCCTTCTCCGCGGTATGGGGAATGATCCCGGATACTATTGAGTATGGAGAGTGGAAGACGGGAATCAGAGCACCGGGATCAGTTGTATCTGCCTGTGCGTTTGCCAGAAAAATTGCCATTGCGATTGCAACCTGGTCTGTCGGTCAGCTTCTTGCTCTGTTTAATTACTCTGCAGAGCTGCAGGTGCAGTCAGCGGCAACAAATACGGGAATCTATTATTTGAATTCAGTGCCGCTGATTATCGGTGGAATTCTGATGCTGGTTGTGATAATCCCGTATAACCTGACTCAGGAGAAATTTGAAAAGATTTTGCAGGAAATTGACGCTAGAAAAGCGGCTGAGTGAGAGACAATATAAAGGAAGTGATGATACATGGAATGCATGCTTGTTGTAGACTTTGGCACGTCTAATGCGCGGACAAATCTGGTTGATATTGATACGGGGAAGATTATACAGGGCAGAAGCAAACCGGTCAGCTATTTCAGCCCGCAGAAAGATTACCATGAAATCAATGTGGATGATTACTGGCTGGCGTCCGTAGAGACAATGGGATATGTGATAAAAAACCTGCCGGACGACTGTAGAATTCTGGGGCTGATCTTTTCCTATATCGGAGACAGCCTGGTGCCGGTAGACAAGGATGGAACTCCTGTTTATAGCATGCTTGCTTCATTTGACCTCAGAGCACGAAATGATATGGAGCTGTATACTCAGGTGCTTGGTGAGAAACGGTTCGAGGAGATAAGCGGATGTCCGCTTACTCCCCGGAATACCGGGGTAAAGATTCACTGGCTGAAAAAATATATGCCGGAACAGATGGAGCATGCTGAAATGTATCTGACTCTTCAGCAGTATGTCAATATGAAACTCGGTCTGGGCCCGGTCAGTGATTATTCGGTGGCAAATAGAAAGCTTATGCTGGATGTAAGAACAAAAAAATGGTCGGAAGAACTGATGAGCCTGATTAATACGAATGTCAGTGAAATGGGACCGGTTATTGTGTCTGGAGATGAGTGCATAGGGAAAATCCGCAGATATGGCAGCGTCGACCTCCCGTATGAAGTATCCGTATTTCCGGGAGGGCATGATTCTGCAGTTGGATTTATCGGACTGGGAATGGATATGCATACGGAGGGAATCCTGGGAAATGTAGGAGGAACTTTTGACCATTATGGATATCTGACGGACAGATATGCTGATACGATTGCTAAGGCGGGGATACAGACAGTTGCAGGTCCAGTTAGTGACAGTTACGTTACAATTAAGGCACATCCGGCAGGGAAGGATCTTTTATGGTTTGTTAATGAACTGACCGGAGAAAATAATATGGGAGTTTTAAACGAATACTTTTCAAAGGCTGCTTTTGACGGTACGAATCAGTCATTTTACACAACCGGACTTGATACGGGCGCCGGATCATTTCTTTATCTTAAAAATACTTCCGGCCCGCAGCAGATCTTCGAGACACTGGTAGAAGGAATGACTTTTTTATCAAAGGATTATGTTGAACTGTTTAAAAAATTACCGAGAAGCTTTGACGTGATCCGGATTGGGGGCGGCAGCGGAAAATCCAGAGAGTGGCCAAGGCTAAAAGCAAACGTATTTGGATGTCCTGTTGAAACGGTCAGCAATCTGGAGGTTTCTTCGGTGGGCGCAGCCGCCGCCGGTGCAGTGGGGCTTGGAATATACAGTTATAAAGAAGCCTTCGAAAAAATGGTATCCGTGAATGAAATATTTGAACCTGACAAGGAAATATCCGCACGGTATCAGGAAAAATATTCAAAATGGAAAGAAATATGTGCACGGATTTTATGAGATTGCGATGGGAATAAACTGCCATCCTCAGACAAACTTTTTCAATCTGAAATTCAAGGCCAGATTTGCCGCAGAGTAAGCGGCAGGTCCAGCGGACGTATTGTGCGGGTACAATACGTCCGCTTTTTCTTTTATAAATGTAATAGTTCAGTGAGCGCCATTCGTAAAACCGCACTTCGTACTTATCGTGGCTGAACTGTTACAATGTAGTGTTTTCGAATTCCCGTTCATTGTAGCATGAGGCGTGCTTTTATGGTAGAATAAAATAATTAGGATGAGACACTGAAAAGGGACAGTTCAGTCAGCGTCAGTTTTTTGCAGGCGTTGGATCCTGCTATTTTACAGAAGAAGGTGACAGCATGTATATCGCGGATTTACATATTCACTCCCGGTATTCCCGTGCAACGAGTAAAGAGTGCACACCGGAATATCTTGACCTGTGGGCGGGAAGAAAGGGGATTCATATTGTAGGAACGGGAGATTTTACGCACCCGGCATGGAGGGAAGAGCTGCGGGAAAAGCTCGAGCCCGCAGAGCCGGGGCTTTATGTTTTAAAAGAAGAATACCGGATCAAAGACGATTGGGGTGCAAAAACGAAGGCCGGTAGTACAGGGCTTCCACGGTTCGCGGTTACGGGAGAGATCAGTTCCATCTACAAGAAAAATGGCCGTGTGCGGAAAGTACACAGTCTGATTCTTCTACCCGGGCTGGAGGACGCGGAGAGGATTTCGAACAAGCTGGAGCAGATTGGGAATATCCACTCGGACGGAAGACCGATATTGGGGCTGGACTGTCATGATCTGCTGGAGATTGTGCTGGAACTGTGTCCCTCGGCAGTCTATGTGCCTGCTCATATCTGGACACCTCATTTTTCTTTGTTTGGCGCTTTCTCCGGATTTGACTCTGTGGAGGAGTGTTTTGGGGATCTGACTCCGTATATTCATGCCGTGGAAACAGGTCTTTCTTCAGATCCGCCTATGAACTGGCGGGTATCTGCTCTGGACGGATATCAGCTCATTTCCAATTCGGATGCACATTCCCCGGCAAAGCTTGGGCGGGAAGCGAACCTTCTCGATATTCCTCTTTCTTATGAGGGACTGGCCCATGCGGTTCAGACTGGAGAAGGACTTTACGGCACGATAGAATTCTTCCCTGAAGAAGGAAAGTACCATATGGACGGGCATCGGAAATGCAGCCTCTGTCTGACGCCTTCGGACACACTGAAATACAACGGGATCTGTCCGGTGTGCGGACGGAAGATCACAATCGGGGTATCGCACCGTGTGGAAGAGCTGGCGGACCGGCCGGATGGATATGAGAAACCGGGCGCGAAAGCGTTTGAAAGCCTGGTTCCTCTGCCGGAAGTGCTGGGGGCTTCCATGGGATGCTCCTCCACGAGTAAGAAGGTGACAAAGGAATATATGCATATGATCTCCTCTCTCGGATCTGAGTTTGAGATATTGAGAGAACTTCCGCTGGAGGAGATCCGGCGTGTGGCGGGAAACAGAACCGCGGAAGGAATCTCCCGTATCAGGAAAGGGGAAGTGGAGCGGATTCCCGGCTTTGACGGAGAGTATGGGATCATCCGCCTGTTCAGCGCGGAAGAGCTGGAGAACACAGAGGGGCAGATCAGCTTCTTTGATGTGCTCGGCGTGGACGCGCACGGTGACGGCGCAGCGCCGGGCAGTCTAAAGCCAGACAGTGAAGAGTCAGACAGCGCGCAGCCAGATTCCGGATATGCGGACATTGACCTGAAAGGGAAAGGCGAAGCGGAGACAGAGAATGTCAAGAGAGCCCCTGCTTTAAACGCGGAACAGGAGCGTGCGGTTATCTCCGGAGCCGCGCGGATTGCGGTAAAGGCGGGGCCGGGCACAGGGAAGACGAAAACGCTTGTGTCAAGACTTAAATACCTCCTTGAAAACCGGCGGGTACGCCCGTCAGAGATCACAGCGGTTACATTTACGAATCAGGCTGCGGCTGAGATGCGGGAGCGAATCGGAAAGGAGACGGGGAAGCGGCAGGCCGCGAGGTCCATGCAGATCGGCACTTTTCATGCGATCTGTCTGGGGTTCCTGAAAGAGCAGGGTGAGCATTTTATTCTGGCTGATGAAGCACAGCTGAGAGAGGCCGCAGAGGCGGCTCTTGCTGAAACCGGATTTGGGATAAACGCAGGGGAATTTCTGGAAAGCATATCAAGGATGAAGTCAGAAGCCGGAAATACAGCGGAGAACGAGACGGATAAAGAGTGGCAGCAGGCAGTTCAGAGCTTCGAGGAGAGGAAGCGGGAGAAGAACCTGTATGATTTTGATGACCTTCTGCTGCGGACAGCGGAGCGGATTGAGAATGGGGATGTGGTTCCGGGATGGGAGAAGCGCTTCCGCTATCTCCTGGTGGATGAGTTCCAGGATATAAATCCTCTTCAGCACAGGCTGATCCGGCTCTGGCATAACGCGGGAAGAGAACTCTTCGTAATCGGGGATCCAGATCAGTCTATCTATGGGTTCCGCGGCGCGGACGCCGGCTGTTTCGAGCGTTTAAGAGAAGAATATGAAGAGATAGAAGAGATCAGCCTGAAAGAGAATTATCGGTCCACCCCGGAGATACTTTCGGCAGCGGAAAGCGTACTTTCGGCAGCGAAAAGCACAATTCCGGCGGCCAGCGCTGCTTCTGCGGTCAAAGGCGCATCCGGTGCGGCAGAAGAGCGGAAGGGACGCCTGCACGCGAACTGCCTTTCCGGCGTACCGGTGCGGATTGTTCAGGCGCCTGGGACTATGGGACAGGCGGTGTTTATCGCGAAGGAGATCGGACGCATCGCAGGCGGCATCGGCATGCTGGAAGCCCACAGAGACGCCTGGGAGCAGGATGGCCGGACCGTCAGAGGGTTTGGGGATATTGCTGTGCTGTACCGCACGAACCGGCAGGCGGAGATCCTGGAGAAATGCCTCCGGAAAGAAGGGATTCCCTATGTTACGGCAGGGCGTGGGGACTTTCTGAAGGATGACTGCATCCAGGGGAGCATCAGCTTTTTTAAATATCTGGAAGACCCGCAGGACAGAACAGATCTGGAAACGTGCGCGTGTCTTCTCTGGAATCTGGAATGGAATCCGGTGACAGAGGAGATGATAAAAAGTGTGGGAGAAAAGTTCCGCGATGCTTTCGTAAAAAAGAAGCCTGAACAGTTTTTAAAAGACTGGGCGGAAGAGATGAATCTGACGGAAAATGAATCCATGCAGAAATTCCGGCAGATGGCAGTGTTTCACAAGAGTATGGATGAGTTCCTCAACGCGCTGCTGCTGGGAGTGGAGAGCGACTTGAAGAGGTGCGGAAATAAAAAATACATTTCCGAGGCAGTGACCTTAATGACGATGCATGGCTCAAAAGGCCTGGAATATCCGGCTGTATTCATATTCGGGGCTGACCGGGGGATGATTCCCCTTGAAAGCGAGCGCCATCCGTCAGATCCGGAGGAGGAGAGGAGACTTTTCTATGTGGGGATGACAAGAGCGAAGGAGGAGCTGATTATTACTGCCGGAGCGGAGCCGTCCTGTTTCCTGGAAGAACTGCGCGCCAAGGAGCCGGATGGGGAGAAAGCACAGAAGAGCGGGACGGCGCTGTGGACAGACCAGGCGAAGCCCCGGAAGGAAGAGTTCCATCAGATGAGTCTGTTTGAGCCGATGAATGATTGACAATTGATCGTGGATATCTTAGATTAAATAGAAGTAAGAAATACAGGGAACACTGCCGGGCGCAGAGAAGTCCCCTTCTGAAAAAGGAGAACAACAGGATGAAATTAGGAGAAAAACAGGTACTTACAGTGGTGAAGAAAGTGGATTTCGGCGTTTATCTCGGAAGTGACGAGGAGAGGGTTCTTCTGCCGAAAAAGCAGGTGCCGGAGGGAATAGAGCCCGGGGATCCTGTAGAAGTGTTCCTGTATAAGGATTCTTCTGACCGGCTGATCGCTACGACCAGTGAGCCGAAGCTTACGCTGGGATCTCTGGCGGTTCTTGAGGTTGTGGATGTCGGGCGTGTGGGCGCGTTCCTGGACTGGGGGCTTGAAAAGGATCTTTTGCTGCCATTCAGGGAGCAGACTGTAAAAGTTGAGAAGGGAGACCGCTGTCTTGTAAGTCTTTATATTGATAAAAGCGGGCGGCTCTGCGCAACAATGAAAGTATATGCTCTGCTTTCTACAGATTCACCCTACAGGAAAGATGATCCTGTGAAAGGCACTGTGTACGAAATCAGCCGGGAGTACGGCGTGTTTGTAGCAGTTGACAACCGGTATTCGGCGCTGATTCCGCGCAGGGAAGTGTATGGGAAGATGTATATCGGACAGGAAGTGGAAGCCAGGGTAGCTGCTGTGAAGGCGGACGGCAAGCTGGATTTAAGCGTGAGAGGGAAGATACCGGAGCAGATGGATGCGGACGCGCAGAAAGTGATGGAGCGGATTGAGAGAGAGGGCGGAAGCCTGCCGTTTACAGATAAGGCGGACCCTGAGCGGATCAAAGCGGAGCTGGGGATGAGCAAAGCGGCATTTAAAAGAGCGGTGGGCAGACTCCTGAAGCAGAAGAAGATCGAGATCAGAGAGGATCAGGGGAAAATATGTAAACTTAGGGACAGACAGTGACTCATACGGTGAGATTAAGAGGTGAAAGATGAGTTTTGTACATTTGCACGTCCATACTGAATATAGTCTTCTGGACGGCTCAAATAAGATAAAAGAATATGTTTCCAGGGTAAAAGAGCTGGGGATGAACAGCGCGGCGATTACAGATCACGGAGTGATGTACGGCGTGATTGACTTTTACAGGGAAGCGCGCAGCCAGGGAATCAATCCGATCCTTGGCTGCGAGGTTTATGTGGCGCCGCATTCCAGGTTTGACCGGGAAGTGACAGGCGGGGACGACCGGTATTACCATCTGGTGCTTCTGGCGGAAAATAATACGGGTTACGCGAACCTTATGAAGATTGTGTCAAAGGGATTCGTGGAAGGATATTATTACAAGCCCCGTGTGGACAAGGCGCTTTTAAGAGAGTACAGCGAGGGGATTATCGCGCTGAGCGCCTGCCTTGCGGGCGAGGTGCAGCGGTATATTGTGAAGGGGCTTTATGACGAGGCAAAGAAGGTGGCGCTGGAATACAGGGAGATCTTCGGGGGAGACAATTATTTCCTGGAGCTTCAGGATCATGGAATCGCGGAGCAGACCCTTGTAAATCAACAGCTGCTCAAGATGTCGGAAGAGACCGGGATCGGGCTTGTCGCGACAAACGACGTCCATTATACTTACGCGGAGGACGCGAAGGCCCATGATATTCTTCTGTGTATTCAGACCGGGAAAAAGCTGGCCGACGAGAACCGGATGCGCTATGAGGGCGGCCAGTATTATGTGAAGTCCCCGGAAGAGATGGAGAAGCTTTTCCCCTATGCGCTGCAGGCGCTGGACAATACACAGCGGATTGCGGACCGGTGCCATGTGGAGATTGAGTTCGGTGTGACCAAGCTTCCGAAATACGATGTGCCGGGAGGCATGACATCCTGGGAATACCTTCAGAAGCTCTGTTATGAGGGGCTGGAAAAGAGATACGGAGACCCCTCACAGGAGCTCAAAGACAGACTGGGCTATGAGCTTGATACGATACGGAACATGGGATATGTGGACTACTTCCTGATTGTGTGGGATTTTATTAAATACGCGAAAGACCACGGCATAGCAGTCGGGCCGGGGAGAGGATCCGCGGCCGGCAGCATTGTGTCGTACTGCCTTGGAATCACGACCATTGATCCCATCCGGTATCAGCTCCTGTTCGAGCGGTTCCTGAATCCGGAGCGTGTATCTATGCCTGATATCGACGTTGATTTCTGCTTTGAGAGAAGACAGGAAGTGATAGACTATGTAGTGCGAAAGTACGGGAAAGACCGGGTTGTCCAGATCGTGACTTTCGGTACGCTGGCGGCCCGGGGGGTGATCCGTGACGTGGGAAGAGTGATGGATCTTCCTTATGCTTTTGTGGATTCCATTGCGAAGATGATCCCCCAGGAGCTGAATATAACTATTGAGAAAGCGCTCAAAGAGAATCCGGAACTGAGGAGAACCTATGAAAATGATGAGCAGGTAAAGAACCTGATCGATATGGCAAAACGTCTGGAAGGACTTCCCAGACACAGCTCCATGCATGCTGCGGGAGTGGTGATCAGCCAGAAGTCCGTGGACGAATATGTGCCTCTTTCCAGGGCGGCGGACGGTTCGATTACAACGCAGTTTACCATGACGACGCTGGAAGAACTGGGACTTCTGAAGATGGATTTCCTGGGGCTTCGCACGCTTACAGTGATTCAGAACGCTGTAAATATGGCGAGGAAGAAAGATTCGTCTATAGATATGGAAAGGATCAATTATGATGATCAGGACGTCCTGGATTATATCGGGACGGGGAAGACAGACGGGGTATTCCAGCTGGAGAGTTCGGGGATGAAAGGCTTTATGAAGGAGCTAAGGCCCCACAGCCTGGAGGACATTATCGCCGGAATCTCCCTGTACCGCCCGGGCCCCATGGATTTTATCCCCCAGTATATCAAGGGGAAAAATGACGCCTCTTCCATTACCTATGACTGCCCCCAGTTAAAACCGATCCTTGAACCGACTTACGGCTGTATTGTCTATCAGGAGCAGGTAATGCAGATTGTGCGCGACCTTGCGGGATATACCCTGGGAAGAAGCGACCTGCTGCGAAGAGCCATGTCCAAGAAAAAAGGCGACGTTATGAAGAAGGAGCGGCAGATCTTCCTCTACGGGGACGAGGCGTCGAATATCCCGGGATGTATCAAGAACGGGATTGACGAGCGGACGGCCAATAAAATCTACGATGAGATGATTGATTTTGCAAAATATGCATTCAATAAATCCCATGCCGCCGCCTATGCTGTGGTGGCGTATCAGACTGCCTGGCTGAAATATTATTATCCGGTGGAGTTCATGGCGGCGCTTATGACGTCTGTGATAGAAAATCCGTCAAAAGTGGCGGAATATATCTACGCCTGCCGGCAGATGAACATTCAGATTCTCCCTCCGGACATTAACAAAGGAGAGGCGGATTTCTCTGTTGACGGCGGGGATATCCGTTACGGTCTTGCCGCCATTAAAAGCATCGGGCGCCCGGTGATTCAGGCGGTGATAGAGGAGAGAGAAGCCTACGGGCCCTTCAGGAATCTGGAAGACTTCATTACCCGTCTTTCTCCGAAAGAAGTTCTCAATAAAAGAAGCATAGAAAACCTGATCAAGGCCGGCGCGCTGGATGCTCTTGGGGGAACAAGGAAGCAGTTCATGACGATTTACGTACAGATCGTAGACCATGTAAACCAGGAGAAAAAATATTCCATGTCCGGGCAGATGAGCCTCTTTGACCTGGCGGGGGAGGAACAGAAAGCGCAGTTCCAGATCAAAATGCCGGATGTGGGCGAATATGCAAAAGAAAATCTTCTGGCATTTGAGAAGGAAGTGCTGGGAGTCTATATCAGCGGGCACCCGCTGGAGGAGTATGAGGAGAAGTGGAGGAAAATGATTTCTGCCACAACGCTGGACTTCCAGCCGGACGAAGAGACCGGAAGGCCAAAGGTGCGGGACGGCTCCCGGGTGATCATCGGGGGAATGATTACGGATAAGACAGTGAAGCATACGAGAACGAATCAGATGATGGCCTTTGTGACGCTGGAGGATCTGGCGGGCACCGTGGAGGTTGTAGTGTTCCCCAGAGACTATGAAAGCAACAGGGAGCAGCTGGAGATAGACAACAAAGTATTCATCCGGGGCCGTGTGTCCGAGGAGGATGAGAGGGCGAGCAAGCTGATCTGTGAAAAGGTGATTCCCTTTGAGCGGACAAAGAGGGAGCTGTGGATCCAGTTCCCGGATAAGGAGTCTTACCTGGAGGATGAGCAGGCGGTATACGGCTATCTGGCGGATTCGGATGGGAATGATGAAGTCGTGATTTTCTGCTCAAAGGAGCGGGCGGTTAAGCGGCTCCCGAGAAACAAAAATATCCGGATCAGCCCCCAGATATTGGGAAGATTGATGAATCATTTCGGGGAAGAGCGTGTAAAAGTAGTGGAAAAAGCTATTGAAAACCATTTCTAAATACGGTAGAATAGTTTCGAAATTGTGAAATTTTTTTCGATTTCTGGGTTTGGAAGTTAGCTTTATGGAAAGGTGGAGAAAATCATGGCAGAGAACAATATGATGGACAAAGAAAAATATCTTGAGGAGATTGAGGACAGCATCCGCACGATCGGAGTTCTGACCAGCGGCGGCGACGCTCCGGGCATGAATGCGGCGATCCGCGCCGTTGTGAGAAGGGCTCTCTCAAAAGGGCTTAAAGTGCGCGGGATCCGCAGAGGCTATCACGGACTTCTGAAAGAGGAGATCATCGACCTGTCGGCACGCGACGTATCCGATACGATCCAGCGGGGAGGAACGATCCTTCAGACAGCGCGCTGTAAGACAATGCGTACGGAAGAGGGACAGCAGAAAGCAGCAGCGATCTGTAAGAAATACGGTATTGACGGACTTGTTGTAATCGGAGGAGACGGCTCTTTCGCGGGCGCTCAGAAGCTGGCCAACCTGGGGGTAAATACAATCGGCGTTCCGGGAACGATCGACCTGGATATCGCATGTACAGATTATACAATCGGCTTTGACACAGCGGTAAATACAGCGATGGAAGCGATCGATAAGGTGCGTGACACTTCCACGTCCCATGAGCGGTGCAGCATCATCGAGGTTATGGGGCGCGACGCGGGATATCTCGCTCTCTGGTGCGGGATTGCCAACGGAGCGGAGCGCATCCTGATGCCGGAGGAGCATGACTTTAACGAGAAGGATCTGATTGAGGACATTCTGGCAAATAAGAAGCGCGGAAAGAAGAATTATATCATCATCAATGCCGAGGGTATCGGTGATTCTATCAATATGGCTAAGAGAATCGAGGAAGCGACCGGAATTGAGACAAGGGCGACAATCCTGGGACACATGCAGCGCGGCGGAAGCCCGACATGTAAAGACCGCGTATATGCCTCCATCATGGGCGCTATGGCGGTGGATCTGCTCTGCCAGGGCAAGACAAACCGCGTAGTCGGCTACAGAAACGGACAGTATGTCGACTATGACATCGAAGAGGCGCTTGCAATGAAGAAGACCATCTCAGAGTATCAGTATAACATTGCAAAAACACTGGCGATTTAGCGTGACAGCACGGCCGTCAGAACGGCAGCATTGAATATGCCATCAGCAGGAGAGAACAGAGTGTGAATATAGAAAACAGGAAAACAGCGCCGGTGGGCGTGTTTGATTCCGGTGTGGGAGGGCTGACTGTGGCCAGAGAGATCGCCCGTCAGCTTCCGAATGAAAATATCGTATATTTCGGCGATACAGCCCGCGTCCCTTACGGAAGCAAGTCTCAGAATACGATCATCCGCTTTTCGGAGCAGATCATCCGATTCTTAAAGACGAAGCAGGTAAAGGCCATCGTTATCGCCTGCAATACTGCCAGCGCGCTCGCGCTGGACGCGGTGAAGGACGAGTTTGACATTCCGGTTATGGGGGTTGTGATCCCCGGGGCGAGGGCGGCTGTGGAGGCTACCAGGAAACGGAAAGTGGGGGTAGTCGGTACAGATGCTACGGTGCAGAGCGGCATGTATACAAAGATTATCCACGGGATGGCGACGGATATCACAGTGATTGAAAAGGCGTGTCCCCTCTTTGTCCCTCTTGTGGAAGAAGGGTTCAAAGAACATGCGGTAACACAGGAGGTCATTGAATATTATCTGGAATCTATGAAAAACACAGATATTGACGCGATGATTTTAGGGTGTACGCACTATCCGCTCCTCCGGTCAAAGATCCGCGCCTATATGGGCGAAGGGATTCAGATCGTCAATCCGGCATATGAGACGGCGATGGATCTGAAAAAGCTGCTGCATGAGCGGAACATGGAAAATGACGGCGGAAATATACAGCACAGCAGATATTCCTTCTATGTCAGCGACGCCGCGGAGAAGTTCCGCAGATTCGCGAATACGGTAATGCCGTTTGACGTGCCGACAACAAATGTTGTAAATATTGAAGAGTATTAGGGAGAGCAGAGATGACGAAAGACGTACTGGTCAGTATTTCAGGTAAGCATATAGATGTTATGGACGATCCTGCGGAAGGATACGAGACCGGCGATGATGCTGTCGAAGTCGTGACTCCGGCCAGCTATTACTGCCGGAACGGGAAGCACTATATTATCTATGACGAAGTACTGGAAGGACTGGCGGGAACAATCAAAAATAAAATCAAGATCACAGGGACGGACAGTCTGGAGATCATGAAAAGCGGCGTATCCAGCTCCCATATGGTTTTCGAGAAGAATAAGAAGAACCTCACTTACTACCGCACTCCTTACGGGCAGATGCTTGTGGGCGTGAATACGCGAAAGATGGAAATCAAGGTGAAGGAAGATAAGATTGACGTACTGGTGGACTATGAGCTGGACGTCAACCATGAGCCGATGGCGGACTGTAAGATAAAAATGAATATTATGTCAAAACAGAACAGCGAATTTTCTGTTCTGAGCTAGTTGGTTCTGGCAGCCGGACTGCCGGACAATATAAACCCCATGGCATATATCGCACAGCGGGCAGCGAAACGGTTCGCGATATGATATACGCCACGGGGTTTGCTTTGTTCACAGAGAAAATGTGATTTACCGGCGGAAGAATCCTTTCTTTTTCTTGACAGGCTGTTCGATGGATCCGCCTCTTACGCTTTTGATCGCGGTTATGTAAAGCCCGCTGACAACGGCTTTGACCTCTTTCTTCACGGGGAGCACTTCAAATACCTTGCCTTCGCACATCAGCGTCATAATGCGCGGGCCGACTTTTGCCTTTACAACAGGCACCTTTGTACGTCTTAAGTATTTGGGAGTGCTCTCAATTACCGCCGCGGGCAGGCCTGATTCTTTCAGCTTCATTTTCTTCTTGTCAATGATAAGCATACTGACGGTCTGGGCAGCTGCCTCCATCTGCTCCTGCTGTTCAGCCTGTCTCTTTTCAGCTCTCTTCCCGAAAATATACAGCCCGACACACAGACCAATCAGCACCACAATAATAACGATCATCACAATGGTAGCTGTACTCACGATAAAATCCTCCTAGATATTTTTTCGCAACGGTTCAGTATTCCTGACGGCTGAACTGTTACATTTTCCGCATGTAGTATTGTATCATTGTTTTCGGGCAAGTGCAAGCAGAGAACTTGCGTTTCCGGGGCGGAGCGGGTATACTGGTAAGGTAGCGTCCAGGCGGGCGCGCAGTGAAAAGGAGTTTGATTATGGCAGAAATGATTTGGAATGGAGCAGTGACGGTATACAATTTTGTCATGGACAACATTGTTGTCATCAATACGCTCCTCGCACTGATCATTGTCTTTTTTGAGAGGCGGTCCCCGCAGGCGGTATGGACGTGGCTTCTGCTGCTCTATTTTATACCGGGCCTGGGGTTTATCCTGTACCTGATTATCGGGCAGGACTTTCACAAGAGCAGGATGTTCAAGGCAAAAGAGATTGAAGGAGAACTGAAATACGCTGTGCGGCGGCAGGAGGAGACGATATACCATAAGCGTCTGCGCCTGGCGAACCCGGAGATGGCCAGGTTTAAGGATCTGATCCTTTACAACCTGGAAGCCGGGGAGGCAGTGCTGACGGATAATAATGACATCCGGATCTACACGGACGGCAAGGCAAAGTTCCGCGCTCTGATCGAAGAGATGAAGCAGGCGAAGCGCTATATTCACCTGCAGTATTATATTATCCGCAATGACGAGCTGTGGCAGGAGATCGAGAAAGTACTGATCCAGAAAGCCCGGGAGGGCGTTCAGGTAAGGGTGCTTTTTGACAGCATGGGCTGCAGGACCATGAAAAACAGGGATTGGGAGCGCCTGGAGAAAGAGGGAATCCTTGTGGCTGAATTCTTCCCCGCCCTTTTAGGACAGCTTCAGCTCCGTGTAAATTACCGAAACCACAGGAAAATCGTGGTCATTGACGGCCGGATCGGTTTCGTGGGCGGATTTAACGTGGGAAGGGAATACCTGGGAAGAGATAAGAAGTTCGGATATTGGAGAGACACCCATCTCTGCATAGAGGGAGCCGCAGTGACTTCTCTGGCAGTGCGGTTTGTGCTGGACTGGAACTATGCGGCAAAGGAAAACCTCTTCCTCGAGGACAGCCTGTTTGAAATCCCGCACTATACACGGAATGGCCGGGACCCGGTGCAGATCATATCCAGCGGCCCGGACTCGCAGATCAAGACGATTCATGACAACTATCTGAGACTGATCCACAGCGCGAAACATCATGTCTATATTCAGACGCCGTATTTCATACCGGATGAATCAATTCTGGACGCCCTGAAGATCGCAAGCCGTTCAGGAATCGATGTGCGGATCATGGTGCCGTGCAAGCCGGACCATCCGTTCGTCTATTGGGCGACCTACTCCTACATCGGAGATATGGTGGCGGCAGGCGCAAAGTGTTATGTGTACAATAACGGATTCCTCCACGCGAAAACCCTGAGCGTGGACGGTATGGTGGCGTGTGTGGGAACAGCGAATATGGATATCAGAAGCTTTGGGCTGAATTTTGAGGTCAACGCAGTGATCTACAGCGAGAGGACAGTCCAGCGCCTGGAGAGGGCGTTCGAAAATGATATGACCCAGTGCACACATGTCACGAGAAAGGTTTATGACGAGAGAAGCCTTATCATCAAGGGAAAAGAGCAGTTTTCGCGTCTGCTCTCCCCGCTTCTGTAGCCCGGCTGTGTACATGCGGCAGGAGGGAAGATAAGCAGAGCCATGCGCGGCCGGGGATTCTGACCCTGGCATTACAGAATACATACGGGAAAATGAAAAGGAGAAAAAGATGAAGAAGAGAGCAGCGGCCGCGGTGATCGCGGCAGTGATGACAGCGGGGATGATTGCGGGATGCAGCAGCGAGCTGTCAAACGAATATGTAACGGTAAAGCAGTACAAGGGACTGGAGGTCCCTATGGCTTCTGCGACTGAGATTACAGATGAGCAGATAGAGTCCGCCATCCAGGCAAATCTGGAAAGCACTGCGGAAAAGCAGCCGGTGACAGACCGGGGTGCTGAGAATGGAGACTGGGTGAATATTGATTATACCGGCACTGTGGACGGCGTGGCATTTGACGGCGGTTCTGCGCAGGCGCAGGAGATCCAGCTTGGGAGCGCCGGATTTATCCAGGCAAACGGGGAGTACGGCGGATTCGAGGAGCAGATTGAGGGACATCAGGCGGGAGAAGAATTTGACATTACCGTAAAGTTCCCGGATGACTACTATCCGGATATGGCGGGAAAAGTAGCGGACTTCCATATTGTGCTTCATGAGATCTATACAAAGCAGACCCCTGAGCTGACAGACGAGTGGGTAAAGGAAAACAGTGAGACAGCACAGACTGTGGATGAATATAGAGAAGAGATCAGGAAGCAGTATGAAGATGAGGCGAAGGAATCAGAAGAAGCCCAGCTAAAGGGATCTGTGCAGACAGCGCTCATGGATCAGGTGGAGGTCAAAGGATATCCGGAAGATGAGATGGAAGAACTGACAGCGCAGATGAATGATTATTATGAGCAGCTGGCCGGGCTCTATGGAGTCGAAGTGAGTGAATTTATCACTACTTATATGCAGATGACAGAGGAAGACTTTAATTCCCAGGTTCAGGAAGCGGTTCAGCAGCAGGTCGCGCTTGACCAGGCAGTCAGCCTGATCGCGGAGAAAGAAAACCTGGAACCGTCCGATGAGGAATATGAGAAGCGCGTGGCAGAGTACGCGGAACAGGCCGGAATGGACGATGTGGACGCGTACAAAGAGCAGGTCGGGGAAGACGTGCTCAGAAAGGACGTCTTAAGAGGCGTCGTAACAGATTACCTGGTAGATGAATGTGTACAGGTGGAGGACAGTGATTCCGAGTAAGACGCGGGCTGGACTGTTGCGAATGTGGACAGGAGGTAAGAGGTATGAAACTGGAAAATGAGAGACTCTGTGTGGAAATTACAGAACTGGGCGCGGAAGTGACGCGCATTTACGACAAAAGGCAGAAAGCGGAGCTCCTTTGGGAGGGAGACCCGGTATACTGGAAGAGACATTCCCCGGTGCTCTTCCCGAACGTAGGGAAAACTTACCGCAACAAAGTGCTGATTGGCGGCGTCCAGTATCCCACATCTCAGCATGGATTTGCAAGAGACAGCATGTTTAAGTGTGTGGGCGCAAAGAAAGACGCGGCCTCCTTTCTCTTTGTCTCAGGCGAAGAGACGAAAGAGGTCTATCCCTTTGACTTTGAACTGCTTATTACATACACCCTTGAGAAGAAATCTCTCAGGGTAGCCTGGGAAGTCCGCAACACAGGCGGGGAGACCATGTATTTTACGATCGGCGGCCACCCGGCGTTCCGCTTTGCAGGAGAGGATGAAAAGAAGACGGATTATATGCTGAAATTTC
Organism: uncultured Mediterraneibacter sp.; assembly: GCA_944384505.1. GTDB lineage: Bacteria > Bacillota > Clostridia > Lachnospirales > Lachnospiraceae > Mediterraneibacter. Next base: position 6,000 of record CALWTQ010000022.1, on the reverse strand, counting down.
CCGGGAAAGAGTCGCTGGAGTATATATTGATTGACATGGCCGAGGCGGCTGCTGATATAAAGCATGTTCATACGCTTGAACTTCAGGACGGGCGCTGCCCGCTCAATGAGGAAATGTTTGAAAATGACGCCCTGATCTTTGACGGAGGGCAGTTTGACGAAGTCTGGCTCTGCCATAAAGACGGTACGCCCTACGTGGGAATGAAGTGCAAAGGATTCCCGAATTTCGGAATCTGGTCTGTGAAAGACGCGCCGTTTGTATGTCTGGAGCCGTGGATGGGCCGGTGTGATAATGTGGGATTTGAAAAAGAACTCTCTGAAAAGCCGGATGTAAACCAGGCGGCGCCGGGAGAGAGCTTTATGCAGGAATATACAATACTGGTACAGTAAAAAAGGCAGCAGTTCAGCCATCCCTGGCGGCTGAACTGTTACTAAAAAGGCAGCCGCAGAGAGTGCGGCTGCTGTGTTATAATCAGGAATTTAAAAGGAAATTAAGGGACCCGGGCGGATTTTCTGTGCCCTTTTCCAGGAGGGACACAAGCCCGGAGATGGTTTCCTCTATTTCTTCCCGGGAAGATGGAGCGATCGTATTATCCATCTTTACAGTCAGTACGATCAGTACGATCTCAGCAAGCGCTTCCGGCTTGTCAAAACGGATATCCCCCGTTTTGATCCCCTGTCTTATAATCTCAGCCAGTACAGGCTTAAATTCTGAAATCAGATGATTCATATATTTCTGATGGAGCAGCGCCTCCTCCGCGGCACCGATATTGCTCCCATCCTGTGGCTTTAAGTAGTCGCTGGATGTGCTGCGGCACGCCTGGAAGATCATCGCCATACGTGTAAATGGCGGTATATTCGTCTGGGCGGCAAGATTTTGAGCTGTAGAGAGCGGTTTTTCGTAATTCCGCTCTACCAGTGCCTCAAGAATCGCGTCCTTGGACGGGAAATAATAATAGATGCTCCCTTTGCCGATGCCGGCCTCCTGGGCAATTTCGCTTACGGATATAGACTGAAGTTTCTTATTCTCCAGCAGTTTCTGCAGAGAATCCAGAATAAGGGTGTATTTGCTTTGCTGTTCCTGCATAGTTATCGCCTCTTTGCTTTCTAGTCCGGTTAAAAGGGTAATTTCAATTTAGTATAGCACAATGGTTTTGAAAGAACCAGCAAGAAAAGCGCACAAAAATTAAAGGAAAAAGTTAGAAGTTTTTGATAAAGCATTACGTTGACCAGTGGTCGGAAACATGTTAATCTAACAGAAGAAACAACATGACCGCTGGTCGAAAAATGGCGAAAGACGGTCGAAAAGGAGGAGACTATGACCTACGCAGATATGTTTTCAAAAGTCAAGGGGATGCTGATGGACGCTGATGTGAGCGATATCCATGAACATCTGGCGTATCAGTTCAACATCACCGGTGAGGCGGAAGGAATTTTCTATGCTGAGGTAAAAGACGGAGAATTGTACGTTGAACCATATGAGTACTTTGACCGGGACGCAATGTTCACTTGTTCAGCTGAGACTTTATTTAAGATTGCGGAAGGAAAGACAGATCCGATCCTTGCATTCACGCTCGGAAAACTGAAAGTGGAAGGAAATATTGATAAAGCATTAAGATTAAAAGACCTGATTAACAGCAAGAAGCATAAAGGCAATTCAAAATAAGAAGGTGTAAGAAATGAGCAAATTATTAAAAGGAGCGGGAGCGGCACTGGGACTGCTTGCCGCGGCGGAAGCGGGCGGCACCGCGTATTTTTACAGAAGGACGATGAAGCGGTACAACGCCAAGGTTGAGAGAACCATGAAGATGTCCGGCGTTGACTGGGAAAAGTATCTTCCGTTTATGAAGGAGCGCAGCGCCTGGACGATGGAACAGCCTCATGAAGATGTATGGATTACGTCAAAAGACGGCCTGAAGCTTCACGGTACATATTTTAAAGGCGATGAGGGGACAAAAGCCGTGATCTGCTTTCACGGTTATACAAGCAAGGGCCTTAATGATTATGGAAGTCTTTCCTGCTATTATCTGAAACATGGATTCCGTGTGCTTCTGATTGATGAGAGAGCCCATGGCGACAGCGAGGGCACTTATATCGGATTTGGAACGAAGGACCGATATGACGGCCTGGAGTGGGTAAACTGGATGATTGACAAGATCGGCGGAGACGCGCAGATCCTTCTCCACGGCAACTCCATGGGAGGAGCGACGGTTTGTATGATGAGCGGGCTGGATCTTCCCCCGCAGGTAAAGGGAATTGTGTCTGACTGCGCGTTTACATCGGCAAAGGATGTGTTTACCCATGTGCTTCACAGCATGTATCACCTGCCGGCATTTCCGATGATTCAGATTGCGGATAAAGTGAATAAGAGAAAGGCCGGCTACGGTCTGGATGACTGCAATGCGGCCAGAGAAGTAAAGAAATCAAAAGTTCCTTTTCTGTTCATCCACGGAGAAAAGGATATCTTTGTACCGTGCCGGATGTGCGACGAGATCTACGCGAACTGCGCTTCGGAGAAGACGAAGCTGATCGTTGAGGATGCAGGCCACGGGGAAAGTTATTATAAGGATACAGAAGCTTACGAAAATGCACTTGACACATTTATCGGAGGTATAATGAAATGATGAAGACAAGAAAAGGTTATAAAGTATATCCGCTTACAGTAGCGCAGAAATTCCATCTTTATTACGCGCCGTTCTGCCCGACGCTGGCAGTCCTCAATATCGGAACAAGCCTGACAATTGAAGTGGACATTGACTGGGATCTTCTTGCGAAATCAATTAATAAGGCATATGCGAGGAGCGAAGGAATGCGGATCCGTTTCGCGAAAGATAAAGAAGGAAACTACTATCAATATGTGGCAGCTCCGGAGGAAAAGAAGATCGAATTTGTCGATTTTACAGGAAAAACGATGGAAGAGGCTGAGGCCGAGATGCAGAAGTGGACGACTGTGCCGTTTAAGCTGGAGGACTCTCCGATGACACGTGTGGTTATGATTAAGATGCCGGACGGGTTCAACGGAATCTATTTCCTGGGACAGCATATGATCGTGGACGCGCAGTCTCTGATCTGCTTCCTGAAAGATATTATTGAGCTGTACTGTAACGAGAAATATGAAGGAGTTCCTTATCCGAAGGATATGACTTCCTATCTGGAGCAGCTCCAGAAAGATCTTGCATATGAGGCGGGGAGCAAGGCTCAGAAGAGGGATATTGAATATTTCCAGAAGGAGATCGAAAAAGGCGAGCCTATCTATAACGGCCTTCACGGGAGAGACAGGCTGGAGGCGGCAAGGGAAATGTTCAAGAATCCGAAGTTGAGAACAGCGTTTAATTCGGCTGACGACACAAAGTCCGCTCTTGATATATTCCACCTGGAGGCAGAGCCGACAAAGAGGCTTATGGATTTCTGCGAGAAATATCATGTGTCTCTCGCATGCCTGCTGTTGATGGGACTGCGTACTTATTATCAGAAGATGAACGGATTTGAGGATGTGTCCATTAACAACGCTATCGCAAGACGCGCGACTCTGAAAGAGAAAAAATGCGGCGGAACGAGAATCCATTCTTTCCCGATCCGGACTATTTTCTCTGAGGATATGAAGTTCGTAGACGGCGTATACGCAATCAGAGATAAGCAGAACGAGATATTCCGACATGCAAATTATGATCCGACGGCATATTTTGCATATCGGTCAAAATTATATCCGCAGCCTCACGCAGGACTGACCTATGAGCCGATTTCGCTGACTTATCAGCCTATGACGCTCCAGGAAAACGGCCTGACCCAGCTGGGTGATATCCGTTATAAAACAAAATGGTATCCCAACGGGACATGCCCCCAGGGCGTGTATCTGACAGTAATGCACCGCCCGGAGGATAACGGACTGGATTTCAACTTTGAGCACCAGGTAAAGGCTTATTCCAGAGAAGAGCTTGAATACCTGTATTACTACCTGTGCAAGATCATGTTTAAGGGAGCGGAGAATCCGGATCTGACGATCGGCGAGATCATCAAACTGGTATAAAAGTGAAAAGAAAGGGAGAAGAATCATGTTTGAGAAATTAGTAAGTATTATCTGCAATTATGTTGAAGTAGAGCCGGAGAATATTCACCCGGAGTCCCGTTTCATGGAGGACCTCGGATTTACTTCGTTTGATTTTATGAGCATGCTCGGAGAGATCGAAGATGAGTTTGATATAGAGGTTGAGCAGACAGAGGCGGCAAATATCCGTACAGTTCAGGAAGCCGTTGATTATCTTGAAAAGCTGACAGCAGAAGCGTAATAAGAGATGTTTATATACTCATATCGGGGCAGGGGCCAGATCCCTTCCCCACTTATAATATATAGAGAAAGGATTTAAACTATGCTTTGCAGTACTGTCCGCGAGATCCTGGCCAACACAGAGAAAAAATACGGCCCGGAAGACGCGATTCGCTATAAAATCAGTAAAAATGAGATTGAGTCCAAGTCATATACCCAGCTGAAAGAGGACAGCGAGAGCTTTTCTAATGTTCTGAAAGATCTGGGCGAGCAGGGAAAGCACATTTCGGTAATTGGAATGACATCTTATGCATGGCTTGTGACATATTTTGGCACGGTAAACAGTGGAAGCGTGATTGTCCCTCTGGATGTAAATCTTCCGGCGGAAGACGTCTGTGATCTGATTGACCGATCAGATTCAACGGTGCTTGTCTACGACGAAGTGAGAAAAGATGTAGCTGCAATTGCGAAAGACCGGTGTCCTCAGCTTAAGACTATGATATCCATGCAGCAGGAGGAGCATGACGATCATGCATATTCCTACTGGAAACTGCTGGAAGAGCACAGGGGAAGCTGCGACTATGAACCCCAGCCGGATCAGCTGTGTACAATCATGTTTACATCGGGAACAACGGGAAAGAGCAAGGGCGTTATGCTGACCCACAGAAATGTGGCGGAGAATGCGACATGCCTTGACATGAAGATCCCGGAGAGAACCGTGATTATGACCGTGCTTCCGATTCACCATGCGTACTGCCTGAGCATGGATATTTTAAAAGGAACTTCTCTGGGCGCCGTGATCTGCATCAACGATTCCCTGATGCGCGTGGCGAAGAATATCAAACTTTTCAAACCGGAGATGATCCTGATGGTTCCGCTGATGATTGAGACCATGGCGAAGAAACTGGAGGAGGCTTCCCTCCTCCCGGCGAAGATTGTAAAGAGCCAGGTGTTTGGAAAACAGTTTCACACGATCTGCAGCGGAGGCGCTTATCTGGATCCTTCCTATATAGATATGTTCAAAAAATATGACATTGTGATCCAGCAGGGATATGGCATGACTGAGTGCGCGCCCGTTATCAGCGTGAATCAGAGCTGGAATATCCGCTCCGATTCCGTAGGACAGCTTCTGCCTAACTGCGAGGCAAAGACTGTGGACGGCGAGCTCTGGGTGCGTGGCAGCAGTGTAATGCAGGGCTACTATAAGATGCCGGAAGAGACGGCGGAGACTCTGGAAGACGGCTGGCTCAAGACCGGAGATCTGGGATATGTGGATGAGGACGGATTCGTCTACCTGACAGGGCGCAAGAAAAACCTGATCATCACAAAAAACGGAGAGAACGTATCACCGGAAGAGCTGGAGAATGCCCTGAGTACCAACCGGCTCGTGGGAGAAGTCCTCGTCCGCGAGAAAGGCGGCGTAATCGAGGCGGAGATCTATCCGGATCAGGATTACGTGAAGAAAAAACGGATCAAAGACGTCAGGGAGAAGCTGCAGGAGGTCATTGACGAGTACAACAGGACGGCGGCTCCTCAGAAAAAGATCTACAGCCTGGTAGTAAGAGAGACGGAGTTTGAGAAAACAACCACAAGAAAAATCAAGAGGTTTTAACAGCTATAAAGTTCACTAATGTCCGAATGCAAAACGTTCGAAAACAGGGGCTATTTCTGAGACGTATTCTGCGGGGATGAAGGATGGCTCTGGATTCCGCTCCAGGGATATAAGTGAAACTAAGA
>CALWTQ010000021.1 GCA_944384505.1 uncultured Mediterraneibacter sp. | reverse complement strand
CTAGAACACGCTTCAAACATCCGCTCCGCTTCCGGACGTAAGTCACAGGAAATGTTAGTGCGCTAAATAGCTGATAATTTTACTCCTTGCATTTTCCCCCTGGAGTGCTATAATAAATTGCATGGAAGCATAGCTCAGCTGGGATGAGCGTTCGCCTCACACGCGAGAGGTCACGGGTTCGAGCCCCGTTGCTTCCATTTATTTTTTTACAACCGAGGAATGTATTTCCCCGGTTTTTCTCTGCTCAAGCGCCGTATTCTCGCGGTTTTTAAGCTATAAATATTTACTTCTATGCAAAAGCAAGTGTATAAAATGTACTGATTTTGTGGTTACACTCTGGTTACACTTTAGGATGCTAAAGCGTTTTCTATCAGAGTTTTCTTTTCATTTTCTGTGCTTCGATCAAAACAGTAGTTGTTATAGGTAGTACGTTCATCTGAGTGTCCAACCATTTCCCTAACAGTATTGATATTTACTTTGCCATCGATCAGGGCAGATATGTAAGTCTTGCGTGCTTTATGCGATGTCTTGTGAATAATACCTAATTTATTACAATATTTTTCATAAAGATAAGCAACTGATCGGTTGGAAAGAGGATTTCCATTTATAGAAAAAATATATTTGCTGACAATGCCGTGTTCTGCCTTGTATTCTTTTGCTAAATGGACATATTTCTTTGCTAAATCAGTTAAAATTATTCTACGATCACCGCAAGATGTTTTTGTATGTTCCACGACTTCTGATTCATGTGAGCCATATCGGTACATCCGCTGTATATGAATATAATTTTCATCTTCAATATCGTCTTCACAGCAAGCACATAATTCTCCTATCCTAACGCCTGTCTGAAACTGAAACAGAATAGCCAACGGAGCCAGTCGATGTGTTAATTGGTTATTGGACATAAAATCATTCCACGCCTGTTCATATATAAGTGGGATTTCATTACTAAGAAAAACTTGTGTATCATCTGCTTTCTTTTTTACCTTACGAAACATGCGCTTACCATCAATGCTGACTTGCGAAAACAGATTATCTTTCAAAAGTCCCTTATCAACAGCATACTGTAACGACTGACGGATAATAACAGTGACATTATAATATTGATTTTTAGTCATGCGATAGTCTTTAATCAGCTTATGCGCCCATTCATCAAGTTTCAGTTTTGTCAGCGCCGTTAAAGGCTTTTTAATGATATCTGTACCAACATAATACTTTTTCCAGTCACATTCGATTCGCATAATATAGGTTTCTGCTGTGGTATACAGTTTCTTATGCTCCAACCATTGAGGATATAATTTTTCCAGAGTAAGGACTTCCTTTCTGTCACTACCCCCGGTATTATCTAGGCTGTAAAAATCAGACAGATACTCTAATAAGTCCTCTTCCTTTGTCTTAACCACCAACCTCCGTCCTGATTTTCTTGTGCTATCGTCAATATGAGTCCGATACCTCCCATCTTTTCCCTGCCAGATTTTGTGTTTATGATGTTTGAGTATCGTTTCCTTAAATTTCTTTGTCATTTGATCCTGCACATCATCCATATTTATTATACCATTTTCGACGAGAAAAGAAAACATTTGTTCGGTATTTATTTTAGAAAAATCATAATTGTTTTTGGTCATAGCATATACTATCTAGCAACCAATTTCAGGAAATTAATTCTAGCCAATTGCTTCAACCAAGGACGGTGCGAAACGCCACATTACGCTACAGAACAATACAATGCATTTTAGGTATTGGCTATCGGCTAGAATCTCCTCCTTTTTTTATTGTTTTATGTATAGTGTCCGGCTGATCGGATCACTTATAGCTGATCTGCAATATACAGATTATTTCAGATCAGGCAAGGTGAAATGTCCTTGTCTGCATGGAGTCCGGGTCTGACAGATCAAACACAATCTCCAGTGTACAGAGTTTTCTCACGGTCACAACACTGATCCGGCTGTGATCCACAAACTCAACGTCCAGTTCTTCGCTGATCTTGCCGTTATCTGAACTATAACTGTAGTCAGTTACCACAGCCCCCGGAACGTTATCTTTCAGGGATGAAAGGACGGGTTTCCTTGTCTTACTGATCTGTTCGGTCAATGTAGTTATAAAATCCTCTAAAAATCTCTTATTCATCGATTACGTTCTCCTCTCCATATCTTTCTCTTAACGCATCCATAAACTCCACCGCTTTAAAATTGATATTTCTGTAACATTCTGATTTCTCATCCCGAAGCGGGAAATGATTTCTTGCCAGAAAGCGCCGCAGACCATCTAAAGTAGCACAAGCGTTAAGCACTTCTTTTGTATTACAGTCTATTACTCTGTAATGCTCTACGTAGCCCTCAAACCGATGCCCTTTATAACCGAACCATATATTTTCAAGTTCAGCATTAAAATGCTCTTTTAATATCCTCTTAATCCGGCCAGACGTATAGGGGAGATAATCGTATCCCCTGCGGAATTTCAATTCCCCGTTCTCGTCTAACGGCACATCTATTTCCAGTTCCTGTTCTCTGTCTGTATAATTCTGTCCATCCAAAATATCACCCCCTCTCTAAGGCTTGAACGGTAATTCGTTCAATTCGTCTTTTGTTACTTTATGAAATTCTGAATTGCGGTTCAGATATTTCTCTACTGAATCATATACTCTGATTGATCCGTCCTGTTCATATATCCGAACTTCGTGGATACGCCGAAGAAACGCTTTCCATGTTTCGGGATCATCTAGCTGTACGTTTTTATACTGCATTTCCAGATCCCAGTTTGACGTGAAGAAGATGGTTTCCGCACACATCACCTTATTGGCATACCGGGCAGGGAGTTCAATCGGATATATGTCGATGTATCCAAGCATATCGCTGATCCGTAGCTGTGAACGGAATTCATCAAAGCACAGGACAGGCTGACAGGTATAGGAATCAAAGGGATGTTCATAGTCATTCACCTTATAAACAGCAGAATCGCCGTACTCGTCCAATACCCCTCTTGTCTTACCTGATCCAGTCACTCCACTTATGTAAATGACTTTCAGATTCAGACGGCGGGTATTCTTGTACTTCTCTGTCAACATCGTTGTCCGCAGTCTGTCAATGGAAGTCAGATAGGGAATGTAATCAGGATTTTCGGAGATAATTTCCGCATTGGAAAGACCATCATCCACCACCAAGCGGTATAAGTCCTGCATCAACGTATTTTCGCCTTTGGGAAATGGTTCGTTTCCCCATTCCTCGTAAGTGCCTTTGACGCTTGTCTCCGCCTTCTTTGTCTCTTTCCATTTTCCGCTTTTCTTCACATATTCAATGTTATTCTGGGGCGTTCCCAGAGCGGTATCAATATGAGCGGATGAGAAATGCTTCTTTACAGTGGAAAAGCGGACACGGGAACTGAAATATACATATACATGAGTGTGAGGCGTTCCCTGTTCTCCGATCTCGTCAGCCATGCAGAAGAATTCGAGCGTAGTAAAATTTTCAATCAGCCGTTTCTTTATCTCTGTATGGTCTGACCCGTGATCCAACGGATTATTGAACGTCAGCAGGAAAGCGTGACGCTGTGGATCGAGTGTTTTCCCCATATGTATCCACCTCTTTCTGTCCTGTCCTACTCTTCGTAGGACAGGGTGATCTTAATATTGCGGACTGCTTCGTGCTGGTCTGTAAACTCTGAGAGCCTTGAAAGCAATGACTTTTCAAGAGATTCGTAGCTTCCCAGATTATCACCTTTAAAAAGCTGATAGTTTCTCTTTTTCGGCTTCGGAGCGGGAGCACTTTCGGGGGTATTCTCCGGCAGTTCCCCGTTCAGCCTTAACCTTTGCATTGCGGTAACTGTAGTTTTTTCTGTTACATGTGCCCTTTGTTCCGGGGTCATTTTTGACATTTCGATTAATTTTGAAACGTCATAATTCTGAAACTCGGGCTTGATCCCGGTACAGCACTGTGTCCTCTTATCAATTGAGCCGAAGTTTTCAACCACTTTCTTAAATTCTGAACATCTTCCCCGGCTGATCCCGAATACACGTTTCGCAAAATTATAAATGTCCGAATCGCCTAATATATCAAACCATCTTTTGACATATACGTTGTAAATCGGGATCGCAATTCCGAGATAAGATTTCTGCATAGATAACTGTTCCTTATGTATCTGTCTGCACAACTCTTCAAACTGGTCTATCTCTTCGGGAGTGTGGTTTATCACTTCTCCCCGAACTGCTTCTATGTCCTTAACAACAGACAGGGCATTGTCTGTTTTTACTGTCTCGTCCACGGATGCAGATGGAGCCTGTTCAGCCGTGCCCTTGACCTGCTTTTCTCCTGTACTCTCTGCCTGTTTTCCAGTTGCTTTCTTCTTTGTCTCCACAGATTTCCTGACTGCCTTCTCTTCATCCATTTTCATCTCCTTTGTTCCCTCTGCTGTTTTAACTGTAGTCTCCTTAACCTCTTTTGCATCATTCATGATATTCTCCTCCTTCTTAATCTCTGCATTGCTTTTTACTTCTGTTTCTTTCTTCATAATAAAATCCTCGCTTTCTTAATCTCGTTCAGGTGTCCGAACGTTTATTGATCTGTTTCTTTAAAGGAATCCCTTTATGTCCTGTGCACAATCATAAAATAGCATGGATTCTTTCTATAACAAATGAATCTTGATATCTCCCCCAAAACCTATGCTGTTCGCTTTGTGCATTGGTGCGAACGGGCTGTAAGGCTGTAAATATAAGGGATTTTTCTTGTTTGTTCACTGGGGGTAATACTTACCCCCAGTGAACCCGGATTCCTTACCGCCGCCCGGGCTACTGCCTTGCGGCATCCGCCCCGTCCGGCGGACGGAGATCCGGCTGTCGTGAAAGATAGAACCGCAGATCCCGGCACATTACATCCGGGTTCTTAATCAACGGAACTATGATCTCCTGCACCGACTCCTGACCATCGATCAGGGCGAGCGCCTGACCGGGTTTATAGTCCGCTGTCGGATTCTCTTCTAATTCACTGGAAAATCCCAACATGCGGAACTGTTCAGCGGAGCACCGTCCAAAGGAGAGGACTGCCTGAAACTGTTCCCGGCTGCCGGAAGCGAAGTTTGCTGCATCTGCCCTCTGGACACAGAGAATAATCCCCATGTTTAAGCCACGGGAGACAGCAAGTAACTCGCCTACCTTTGACATGATCTCGGTTTTCAGCTTCTTTGACTGCGTTTCTGCATAAGTCAGCAGACCGAAATACTCTTCAATGAATAAGGTGTAATGCTTCTTCAGCCTGATCCGTCTGCTCCTGATCTCTTTGAAAAAATCATAGTAGTCCAGAATCATCTGCACTGCATCCGATCCCGAAGCATATGCAGGCACTCCCTCAAAGGGTTCGTATTCCTCACCTGCTTTATAATCAGATATGTATACTGCGCTTTCCCCGGAGGAAAGCATCTGCCAGAGATACCACCGGGCAGAAAGACTTTTCCCCGAGCCGGACTTTCCTGCTATCAGGAGACTGCTTGTCTGCTTTGCCAGTGTGATGCTGACAGGCACTTTCAAGCCGTACTCCTGATAGTCGGACTTCTGATACCCTAATATCATCCCTTGTCTCCTGTATCTGGGGATCGTTCCGGCACTGTCTCAGTTAAAGGTTCAGCCGCTACAGGTTCATTTACGAACTCCACAGCAGACACTTCCTGCCTGTCGAGAAAGTGTTTCCCGGCTTCGGAAAGGGGAACTGCGAAATAGAGCCGTTTTGGTGATGCTACACGGATATAGACCGCCGCCTGGCATCCCCGGGTTTTCATGAAATAAGTTTCAATAACGTTCCGGCAGATCGTTACAATCTGCTCATATGTAATCTCTTTGTACCGCCCTGCTAAGCCCACAGCCTTTATATCAATCCATGAAATACCGTTCACGTTCGGGCCATAGCTTGCCAGTGCAGGAGTAGCATAGGGATGATCCTTAAAGGAATCTACCAGATCAAGAGCCTCCTGATCGGTGAGCATATAAGTCATGTCTACGGTCTGATCCGTCAACAGTTTCCCGGCCGCCTTTTTGTAAATGAATTTCGCAAGGGAAATGAGCGGATCAAACACCAGATGTACCATGAATGAAACGCCGTCTTCCCACCGATCTGTACTCTCGGGGTAGAGACGGTATATCACATATCCCCCGATCATAAAACCACAAATGCAGAACAGTACAATAATAATGACAGTATCGAAAATATATAATATCATCGCAACGACTCCCTTCTTTTGAGGGGGCTTATCGCCCCCGTTAAACCTATTTATCTGTTACTCGCCGTACTGCATCAGCCTTAATGCTGTCTTCAATCGACTTTGTACGCTCACTGTAATACGGTTTTATCACCGCATTGTCAAACTCGACAAAAACTTTCTTCCCTTCCTGCTGTAACTCGGTTAGAGCTTCGGGCGTGATCAATGGCTTGTCCTGTTCAACCAGAACATGTATCTGATCAAAAGTTTCCGTATTCGTCACCGTATACACATACCCGGCTACTTGATCCGTTTTCTGTCCGTTCAGATATCTGAACCGGATTGAAACAGAATTCAAATAGTATTTCGAATAAGGAATTACGGATAAGAGTTCGATCAGCATTCTTACTATTAAAGATGCCACAGCTTTTCCTCCTTTCCTTGCCGGAGAAAATGTTGTATAATCTTATTTGAGGACAGATCATTGCAACATTTTTCCTTATTAAATTTTGTTGTAATGGTTGCCCCCGCTCTGCGGGGGCTAATACAATGGATATTTTAATCACCTCCCTGTTTGTTCGTTCACCCATATTTTATATGAGAGAGTGTTCAATGTCGTTGGCATAAAATTCACATATATGCACAAGACATTTACCCCCTTGTTCTGCTTGATAATTTCTCGATCAATACATTAATTAACTGCTGTTCATCCTCCGGCAAAGACGAATATTTTATAAATGTTTCGTTCATTTCTTCTTCGCCGAAAATGGATCCATATGGGAGATGAAATGTATCATGTAATGCTCTTATAACGCGCATTGACGGAGCGCTGACAGCATTCATATAATTAGCTATCATATTACGCGATACGCCCAATTTTTCAGCTAATTCTTTCTCGGTAAACTCTCCTTTTCCAAGAATATTTAAAATTGCTTTGCTAATACATTCTTTATCGGTCACAGGTCTTACCTGCATCAGCGCTGACACTTTTCCTTTCTCGTTTGTTCCCCGGAGACAATTATACAGTACGCCTTTCCATAGATAATTGTCGTAGATTTCTCTGTTTCCCCCATATCAGCGCATTAAAAAAAGACCCTTCCGGGTCTTGAATATGTACGTTACTCTGAAAACATGGAATTGTATTCATCTAACAGTTTCGCAACCGTCTTTCCTGATGTCTTGCTGGGGTCTTTTACTGCCTGTTTATCAGTACGGGCATATTCCTTGCCTTTTGTACTGTTATCGGAGAAGTGGGCGAATGTAAAGCGGATTGCGAAACGGAGCTTTTGGGTATTCTGATTCATCAGAGCGTCATCTATCATATAAACAAGATATTCCATTGTGTTTCTGCCGAGCATCCCCAACAGTTCCGCATTTGCCTTTTCAGAATAGGATCTGTCAACATGGTTTTCTTCCAACTCATTATTTCGCTCCGGCTTCTGCGGCTCTGTAATTTTATATCTGTCTTTCACCCGTGATGCTCCGCTGTGATCCCGGGCAGTACGGACTATCTTTTTAATTAAGTTTGTAGTCAGCCTTATCTCCGGGAAAATTTTGTCTAAATCGCACCATTTTATATCGGCGAACTCTTCATACCAGTCGACTATATAGGCTGTTTTCTTATCCTCTTTTGAATATGAATTTTTCCAGTCGTTAAACATTTTTTCTACTGTATCCAGATTTGCCATTATGGTCTGGTATTGCTGTTCGTCTTTCAGATATTTCTTTAGTTTACTTTTCTCTTTTTTCAAAACTAATATTTGCTTATTCAATGCATCGAACAATCTAAGCCGATCCAATTCGGAATAATAATAAGATTGGAACTCTGAATCAATCTCGTTAAATTCATTTTCAAAGAAAAGATTGATTGTTTTTGCTAATTCTTCATCAGATACAGACTGTAAATAATTTTCTAATTCTTTTAATTCATCCATTCTACAGCACCTCTCCTTTTTAGTTCAGACGTCTGAACTGTTATTTGTTGTAGATTCAGAAGAATCTTTTAGCTTTAATATATCGTTGGGAGTACAATCCAAATATTTGCATATTTTTGCTAGAATTTTCAGATCAATCCGAGAGACTTTATTTTTACAATAATTATTAAGCTGTGTTCTCTGCAATCCGCAATTCATGCACAGCTTGTTTTTACTTACCTTTTTACTTTCTAACAAATTTTCCAAATCAATAAATATTTCACTCATGGTGACCCCTTTTCTTTTTAGTATATCCACAGGGGTATTGCAATATAAGATGTATTATGATAGACTGTATTATAATACAGGTGTATGAGGAATTAGAATGGAGTTTAAATTAATGTCAGAAGATATGACAGAAGAGGAGATTAGAACAGCCTTTCAGATCGTCTTACCGTTCGGGAAAATGTTGGATTATGAAAAGCATCCAAAGTCAAACTATATTTCTATACACTATGTCATGCCGGAGGAAAAGCCTGTAGTTCATGAAATGGAACTTCTCCCGGATGATGTCTATTTTCAATGTGAAAAGGTTGGGAAAGAAAGACTGTTAGAGAATGGAGAAAAGCTATACCAGTATAGGCAGTTCAATGTTGCCAGAGGATACAGCGAAATATGGTTGAATAATCCTTACTGCATCAATAAATAAACCTCTACATATCAAAAATAAAGATACATAGAGATTACTTCTCAAAAGTCAGTATATCGTTAGGAGTACATTCTAATATGTCACACAGTGTTTCTAAAGTCGCTGTTGTAATATTCTTATTGTGTTTAAGATTATAAACCGTTTTTGACTGGATATGATACTTTTCTATTAAGGTATATGTTGTGATACCCTTTTTCTTCATCGTCTGCCATAGTGGGGTATATGATACCAAAATGTCACCACCTTTCTATAGCTTATTTTATTGTGAGAAAAAGGTCTTGAATATGCCGATTAAAATCGGTATAATGTAGTTTGATAACATACCGATTAAAATCGGTATATAAATACTAGAATTTAATAAGGAGTGAAAGAAAATGAAACGTAAAGTAGTGCTTGCACTGGTAGCGGCTATGACGTTTACAGTTGGAAGCCTTGGAACTGTATTCGCTATGAATAACAGTCAGGGGATTGTAATTCAGACATCTGAAACAAGTAATCATGAACATGTTTGGAGTGCAGAGCAGTGGGTAGTCGATAAAGAAGCCGTTTATGAGAACCAATGGGTAGTAGACAAAGAGGCATGGACAGAAACAATCGAGCACCCTGCTGAGACTCATGAAGAGCAGCAGTGGGTAGTTGACCAGGAAGCTTGGGAAGAGCAGAAAATTGTTGGCTATCACAGTGTATGTAATATCTGTGGAAATGAATATGATTACGAACATTACCTCAAGTATGGGTGTAATTCCACAAGTTATACAAGTAACGTACCTATTTACGAAACTATCAAACACCCCGAGGAAGGTCACTACGAGACCATCACCGTGACGGATAAAGAGGCTTGGACAGAGACAATCAATCACCCCGAGGAAGGTCACTATGAAAGTGTACTTGTATCCCCAGAGGAAGGGCATTGGGAGCATACCTGTACTGAGTGCGGTGAGGTTCAGAACAGCAAGACAGGCGAGGTTATAAAGCCGGGAACTCTGCCGGAAAATCCAACTGATCCGAGCGATCCGAGCGTCCCGACCGATCCGAGTGAGCCGACCGATCCGAGTGAGCCGACTGATCCAAGTGAGCCGACTGATCCAAGTGAGCCGACTAATCCAAGTGAGCCGACTGACCCAGAAACACCAGGGACAGACGATCCGACTACAGAAGAGCCGGAAGCACCCGGCACAGGCGATGATAACGGAAGCCAGACGGATACACCATCCGAAGATAATTCGCAGACAGCAGGCAAGAACGATCAGGGGCAGACAGACAGTAACAAGCAGGAAACAGCAGGCACAACACAGAATAGCAATAATGTTTCAACGGCTACAGAAGCCAAAACTAATACGACCACAGTAGGGGCAAATGAGAATACAGCTCCGAAAACAGGCGATCCGTCAAGCATGGTCTATCTTGCAACACTTGCAGGAAGTGCTGTTACTGGCGGTACAGCGTTCGGACTTAGAAGAAAATTTAAAAAGTAAAAATCGATACATACATGAGAGGGATTCAGAGGTCTGGATTCCTCTTTTACTTTGTGTACCATTCCGTCACCCCTAAAACAGTGATTTTAGGAGTAAATGTTGGAAAGCACATTTACACCTGAGCAAAATCACTTGCCCCTCTGCCCATCTCCCATAGGGGAAGCATGTTTGTCTATAGTTGTAGGAAATTGACTAAGATTTTCTGATGTAGAAAAAAGACGCTTGCACAGCCGACCCGCCGCCCTGGTAGGAACCGTCGCTCTGTGCATCCGCTTTGCGGAACGCTAGGAATTTAAGGAGGATAAACAAGCAAAATGCCCGTACCTGACACATCAATACTATGGTTACACTTTTGGTTACACCTGCTTGGATGATGTGCGGAAGCCCCCTTTCTATGCGGTTTAGAAGTCATGGTTCGGGTTCGAGCCCCGTTGCTTCCATTTTTTCGTGCTCTTCATTCTCTGTCAGTATTCCCGACCGGATAAGATCAGTCAGAAGATACCTCGCTTCTTTCTTTATCTGTTCTAAAGGTGTGTTCTCTTTGTGCGACTCATTTACAAACCCCAGCATTCCAAAACAGACGAACCCCGCAATTTTCTTCGGGGAATATTTCAGGCTGAGATGCTCTTTTACATGGAGCGTATGCATCTCCACTGTATCTAAAATGATGCTGTACAGCCTGGATGCCAGATATGGATTTTTCTCAGGATTTGTGTATTGAAAAAACTCAAAACGATCGTAATACAATTCCAGTATACTGTCCAGCATATTTACGTATCCTGCCACAAGCTTTCGGCCTGGGTTGTTTTCTGCCTGCCTTCTGTAATAATCCACAGTCCCAATTCCAAGCATATCATTAAAAATATCATCGAGAAGGGCATACTTATCACTGTAATGAGAATAAAATGTAATCCGGCTGACATCTGCCTTCCGGCACAATTCTGTAATTGAAATATGTTCGAAGTCTTCTTTTGCAAGCAATACAATCAGCGCATTTTTCAGGCTCCGCTTTGTTTTAATAATTCTCTTGTCCTCCATTTCCTGACATTTTCTCCTTTTTGTATAGATATCTTACATTTTTAAATTATTGTTCATTGTGATTCAGAACTCATTTTGCTATAATTTTAACACCTGTTATAATAACGGTCAATAAATGCAAATAATAATAAAGGTAACAGTTCAGGAGGGATATTATGCCGGGAATTGCCATTATGACAGACAGCAACTGCGGTATTATGCCGTCAGAAGGGGCGGATTATGGGATTCATGTGCTCCCGATGCCCATTATTATACATGAAAAAACTTACAGCGAAGGAATTGATATTACATTAGAAGATTTTTATAAAAGGCAGGCAGAAGGCGCTGCAATCTCAACTTCCCAGCCTTCTCCGGGAGATGTGACCGCTATGTGGGACCGTCTGCTTGCCGAATTCGACGAAGTTGTTTTCATCCCCATGTCCTCCGGGCTGAGCAATACTTGTCAGACAGCACTCATCCTGGCGAACGATGAGCCATATAAAGGAAAAGTGTTTGTAGTGGACAACCACCGGATTTCTGTTACTCAGGCTGTGTCAGCCCTGGAGGCAAAGAATCTGGCCCGCAGCGGAAAAAGCGGAGCTCAAATTAAGCAAATCCTGGAAGATGAAGCTATGGAAGCCACTATATATATCGCAGTAGACACATTGGAATATCTGAAAAAGGGCGGACGTATCACTGCTGCGGCGGCAGCCATCGGCACTGTGCTCAAATTAAAGCCTGTCCTTACTATCCAGGGTGATAAGCTGGACTCCTATGCAAAAGCCCGCGGGATGAAGTCTGCATTCCGCACTATGCTTGAAGCATTAAAGCATGATATCACCACACGTCTCGCCCCGCTGAGAGCACAGGGAAAGCTTAAGATAGGCATCGCTAATACCGCCATGGAATCGGATAAACTTGAAGCTTTCAAAGCAGAGCTGCAGGCAGACTTTCCGGACATGGAGATGGTCTATTTCCCTCTCACAGCCAGTATCGGAACTCATGTAGGACCGGGAGGCCTGGGGATCGGGGCTGTAAGAAGTGACTGAGTTTTACTGTGAATTACGATCTGGATCATATACATTTCGCAAGCAGAAAACAATTCGATACCAAACATTGAAAAGACATCCTCGACAAGGATATGTCTTGGATGTCTTCAAAAATGTCATCGTAAAATTACATTTATAACTGCTGAGTCTCAGCTTTTCTTTATAAATGTGGTACTGCACTTTGGACAGCGAATCTCTATTTTCCCCTTCCCTCTGGGAATACGAATCTTCTGCTTACAGGACGGACACGTATAAATGTGATAATACCGTCTCTGCTGCCAGATATTCTTCTGTTTCTGGAAAAAGTTTCTTATCCCATAAGTCTTTGCGAGGAACGCCTGATTCTCCGCATAACGCTTCGATACGTTTCTGGAAAAAGTTCTGACATAACACCAGATTACAACCACCCATCCCAGTATGTAAAATACCACGCTTACCAGCCCGTTTCCCGCAAGCGCAGAGCCAAATACAATAATCAGGCCCACCACAAGAAGAAACTTTGATAACTGATCCACGCCGTACCTTCCCTGCATAAAACGCATAAGTCTTTCTTTCATCTTATCCACCTTCTGTTATTAAAAAATCATTTTTATAACAGTCCAGCCGTAGAAACCGGGCTGTTACCTTCAATGTGCTATGTTGTATATTTTCCTCCGTTTCCCGGCTAAAGTCAATTAAATAACTATTAAATTTATATAACGCATTTACGGGCTTTGCGGGCATTTTTGTTGTAAACGTGTTGTAAACCGTTCACATTTATGCAACTGTTTTTTACTGTTTTTAATTTGAGATGATACAATATTCCACCCCGGAGCTAATCCCCGGGGTATTGTTATGTCTTAAGATCATAACGGTCTAAACTGGATCGCCTCAATCCGAAGCGCCTGCCCGACTGTCCCGAGCGTAGCGATGCCGTCCGCCTTTGTCCAGTCCGTCCAACTGGATCCCTGGATGTGCGCCCGCCACTCAAAATTTCCTTTGATGCACAAGCATTCAATACGTTTCTTCTGGCCGACAGATCCGATAACCGTATCTTTGGTGATTACGCCATAATCCACCCATCCATCATCCTGCAGGTGGGCTTTCGTCTGGATCGTCAGACCCATCGGGTCAATCTGGAGAGCTTCCAGCCTCTTTCCTTTTCCGGTTGTTCCGACAATCTCTCCGTCAGGCTGCCATCCCTGCCAGCCAGTGTCCTGCACATGGCCGCGGGCTTTGAAGTGGATCACCTGGATCTGTACTGCTTCGATCTGCTTTGACTTTCCTTTCACTCCGGCCCACTGTCCATTTTCCACCCAGGCTGACCATCCGATATCTTTCTGATGTACTCGGATGCGGTAAAGTGTATCCATGCTCTCAATCTTGATTGCTTCAATGCGCAGCGCTTTCCCTGTCGTGCCAATAATCGTGTCCTTAGTGATGTTCTTATACACCTGATCCCCGATATCTTTGATATGCACTGTCACTGTCATTTGCCCTTTCGGCTTGATCCGCAGAGCCTCAATGCGCCTGTTCTGCCCGGTCGATCCGATCATCGCGCCGTCACACTGCCAGTTCGCCCAGCCAGTCCCCCTGAGATGTCCTTGATATGACACTTCCCCGGTCTGGTCTTTTTTTGCCTGGAACGTGCCGGCATTGTCTTTTACATTTCCATCAGGGTCTGACGAGCCATTCATCAGCTCCTTAATTCGGCTGATAAAATAATTTTTTGTCGCCGATGCCCCGCCGTGAATCTCAACTGACCGATGCGGGCAGGCTGTGGCATATACCTCCTGATGCAGCCGGATTGTACTCGTACTGGGAGTGATCCCGTACTGCTTACACTTCTGCGCCGCAAGCTGGAGCGCCTTTTCCTCATTGTTCTTAAACGTTGCCAGATCTCCCATACTCTGACACACTTCAATTGCCAGATACTCGTTATTTCCATCCGTCTGCCCGCAGTGCCAGGCCTTTTTATTATCATCCTCTGCCTGCAATGTCCCATCTGACGCCACATAATAGTGTGCAAACCCTGCTGACAGGTCATGTGTTTTCAGCCAGTTCCGATAAAAGGCTGCATTCGCATTTTTGCTCCCTGCATCGTTGTGAATAAAGATCCCTTTCGGGTTATGTCCCCGGGAACCTGCAATTCCTCCACAAATACTCATAATACCTCTCCTTTCCATTGCTACATCGTTGTCTGTATCCGCCAGTGGCTGCCGTCCCGTGACCACAGATCAATATAATCCCCGTCCCTGCGGATGTGGTCAATCTGCGGGCTGGCACAGACCACGGCATAGATTTTAAATGGGAGTACGCCGTTGTACTCCCGGACCATTCCATCAATCTCCTGATTCGTCATTCTGATTCACAACCTTATCTGCCACTTTGAGTCCATTGACCAGGATCACCGGCACGTTATATCCTGCTTCAACAAAATTTTCCAGTATGGATCTGATTTCGTTAATGATCAGCGATGCCAGTACAAACCATCCGAGCAGCGTTGTGATCCCCAGGTCAACACCTATCACCAGTCCGATTTCGATAAAGACAGCGGATGCCCCAAAGGCAACCATAATCATCAGCCAGTATCCTAACTTTTTCAGTACGCCTTTCCATCCTGCCACGCTATTCTCTTTACCTGCCAGCCGGCTCTTCATCCAGCCAGTGATCCAGTCAAATACATTGAGGACCAGGAATGCCACAAATAAAAACCAGTGCTCTCCTAGTATATATGACAGCACCGCTACAATAGTTCCTACAACCGCATTATATCCATCAATGATGGGATCTGCATAATTCATTTTCATGTACCTCGCTTCCTTTCTTTTAATCCACAGCTGACAGCATTTCATCCTGAGCATTCTGGACGCAGTCCCGGAACGCCTCTTCATCCTGCCGGCACTGCTTAATGTTTTCCTTGTAAAGCTCTGGGTCAACTACATTGCACCTGATATCTCTGGTTAGTGGATCAACTGAGCTGATCACTGCCTCAAATGCAGCCGCATCCGCATCACCGATCCGGCTGACTCCTCTCAGTGTGATTGTCTTTTCAGTAAATACATACATAACTGCTCCTCCTTTAATATATGAAATAGTTTCTGATTTGCATAAAAATAAGACCGATTTACGGTCTTGCTCTGATCTCCATATGAATCTCCTTTAACCTGTTGTTTTTGTATATCGGACAGTAACGTAACAATCTGCAAAGCCCGCATCACTCCCGGAATATACCCAGATTTGAGTCTTTGTTGCTATGACTTCAACCGCCTGGTTTATTGCCACAGGTGTAATTCTGGGGAGCGTATAGGTATTTCCTCCACTTGCTTTTAGAAAACTATTAGACGGATCTATCCATATTTCACTAATGTTGGTTATACCGTGATTTACTGTTTTTGTACCACCCTTCGTAGGTGCACCAACATGAATTGTTTTCTGATAGATCTTTTTCCCATCATACCAGGTGTCACCAGTACAGAATTCAGCGTTTGCAAAACTCTTCTTGACTGCAATTCCGCCCTCATGAGTAAATGCACCGCCGGGTTCGACCCCTATTCTCGGGGCAGTAGAACTTCCTGACTGCCCTGGTCCGACAGTAGACAGGAAGATTCCTTCCGCGTTAAATAAATACCCGAGGCTGACCTTGTTTGCGACATAGTTCATGTATCTAATGGAAGCAGTGCTCCCCTGACGGAAACTGATACTATTTCCATCAATATAAACATTAGCGCCTCCAGGGTTTCCTAGCGTTGCCGTATTTGCGTAAACCGGCTCTGACGCAACTCTCCAGTACGATCCATCATAAGTAAACACTACCACAGATCCCGCGCTCCAGTATGCATACCTGACGCCCTGGGTGTAGACCGCCTTTGCCCCGGTACCGGCCACATTCAGAGTCGGGCTGGCCGCCGTATTTGCGTACGTAAATCGGACCGCCACGGAAACTCCTGCCCTTAATGTCAGTGTCCCTGCCGCGAGAGTTGCTACCTTGGCCGCTGTAGCCGCTGCAGTACTGGATGTTGCGTAGAGCATCTGCCCGTCCTTTCCTGCTGCTCCAGCCGCCCCGGTTGGCCCCGTTGGGCCTGTCGGACCCTGTGGGCCAGTTGCTCCAGTCGCTCCCTTATCTCCATACACACCAATGATATGCGGCGCTGTAGAGGTGGTGCCTCCATTCGTATATTTCACCACCTCATAATTCCACAGATATTTCTTACTGGCCGTAATCGTCTGGATTGTCGTTGTCCAGCCGCTTGTTGAGGTTGTAACACCGCTTCCGGCTGTTGTGGCAAGATAATAGTTTGTAATGGATGAAATTCCATTCCCCGGAGCCCCGGCCGCCCCGGTTGCCCCAGTTGCCCCAGTTGCACCGGTATCCCCATATACTCCAATGATACACGGGGAGGTGGTTGTGCTTGATCCATCCGTATACTTAATCACCTCATAGTTCCACAGATATCTCTTGCTGGTGGTTATTGTCTGGATTGTTGTTGTCCACCCGGCAGTCGCAGCAGTTACCCCGGACGCACTTGCAGACGCCAGATAATACTCTGTAATAGATGAGATACCCTTCCCGGCTGCTCCCGCCGCCCCGGAGGGTCCCATAGCTCCCGTGTTCCCCATCTTTCCAACAGAATACAGCGTTGTGCTGGTATTATCCGTATAAGTAATAATTGTACGGGTCCAGAGGAACTGCCCCGCACTAACAGACGGCACCGTGGCGTTCCATGTCCCTGCCGGGGGAGTTGTGCCGCTCGTGGACGCCTGATAAGTTACTGTAGTGGACAGCACACCCCGGCCATCTTTCCCGGATGGGCCTGTGGGTCCTGTAGCGCCGGTGTCCCCTTTATCGCCATGTGTCCCGATGATACACGGAACTGTGTTTACTGCCGTTCCATTGGTATAGGCAACCGTCTCATAATTCCACAGGTATTTTTTGCTGGCAGTTGTGGATTGAACGGTTGTCGTCCACCCTGCAGTTGCCGTGGTCACTCCGGATGCGGCAGCACTGGCAAGGTAATAGTTTGTAATACTTTTGATGCCGTTCCCTGTTGCACCTGACGCCCCCGTGCTCCCTTTATCCCCGTATACCCCGATTACCCGCTTTTCTGTGTCCTTATAAGTTGTGTCCGTGTAGGTAATCCGCTCATAGTTCCACAGGTAACGGTTCACAGCGGTCAGGGTCGGAACTGCCGTCTGCCAGGTTGAGGGCGCCGCCGCATTCGATGCGGATACCGCATAGTATTCCGTGACTGACTCAATCCCGACGCCATCCTGTCCGTCTGCTCCATCCTCCCCCTTATCCCCTTTATCTCCTTTGATCTTAGACCAGGCATATTTAGACGGGTCTGTGCTGTCTGCCTGTGTGTAATCCGTATACTGCCCGATATAGCTTTTATCCGTGCTGTCCGTAGTGGAAAATCCGCTCGACCCGTCCGCGCTGTTGGCGTAGGCAACATGGAAGTATGGAGTTTTCCCGTCAGCCCCGGGCTTTCCCGGAGTCCCCTGGGATCCGTCCGCCCCCTTGATCTTTGACCAGGCATAGTCCGACGGGTCAGTGCTGCCTGTGACCGTGAAGTCTACATACATACCGATGTAGTCCCTGCTGCTGTCCGAAACGGAAAAGTCTGTCCGGCCATCCGCGCTGTTAGCATAGGCAATGTGAGTATAGCTGCTCCTTCCATCCTCCCCCTTGGGCCCTGGGAGCCCCGGTTCCCCTTTTTCTCCCTGCTCTCCGTTTTCCCCATTTCTGGAGACCGAGTAGGCGACCGTAGAGCTGTCGTTTGTATAATACGTGATGATGCGGGTCCACAAATACTGTCCCGCCCCTGTTTCCGGCGGTTCTGCCATCCATTCGCCCGCAGGAGGCTCTGTCCCGGATTCTCCCGCCTGATACCGTACTTCTGTAGACTGTACATTGACAAGCTGGCCTTTCAGCTGGTTCATGATCGCCGTCACATCTGTGGTGGGATTCGAGATCAGGATCTTATAATTAGCCAGCACACCTGTATCCTGCCCCACAACCGTATAATGGTTTGTAACGCTCTGCACCCGGGCAGAGAGATACACCTTCTCGGTCTTGCTGTTGTCTGCGATCTGCACCGTATCCCCGATATCAGCCCGCAGGTCATACAGCTTCGCCTCATAGGTCACTTTCACGTCATTCCGGGACTGGAGCTCACTTAAGCCCCGGTTAAACAGCTCCTGGTCATCCTCTGTATCATACTCAAAGGTTCCGTTGATATACCCGGTTCCCTCGGTCTGCCCCTCGTAATCATAAGCCCGGAACCGGGACCACTTCCGCCAGGCTTCCCGGTCGTAGATCCGGATATCGCCTTTTTTCGAGTAATACCGTCCATCATCATAAACGATATCCGAAATGGTCAGCCGCTTCCCTGTCTCCGCGTCCTCATGCCCGTAACACCTCATACAGGTGCACAGATCCTCAATGCTCCCAGACCGCCTGAGGGAAATCAGGTTGATATTGTCAATAAAGCGCTGCTGGGTCTTATCCTCTCCCAGGGTCTTATACAGGTTGATCTTCTGCTTCGTAACCCTGGCCCCTTTCATTTCGATGACAAACTCGCACTCACAGTCAAAGTTACCGCACACGTCTCCCAGCCGTGTCAGCCAGCTGTCCGTGATCCCCTCGAACTTCGTTGCCCGCTTGTAGCTGGACACTTCGTTGATCCCGATCTCCCATCCTGTATCATACAGGACAGAGGACAGCGTCTCCGCGATGGTCTTCGGGTTCCCGGTGTAGTCCCACGCCTCCGCATCCTCGTTGATCAGATCCAGTCCGATATCTTCACAGTGCACATCCCATTCCTCGTCCCCTTCAATCGTCATGATCGTATAGAGCCGGGTTTTGCTGTACTTATCCTTAAAGGCAATGTAATTCCCCTCCTGAATATGTACACTGTCCGGATGCCGCGGGTCTGTCGTAAAGTCATACGTCCCCACTGCGCAGTTGTTATCGATCACGATCTCCTGACCTCCGGAGCTGTCGTCAATCGGCAACGTCTTCGGAAGATCTGTAGACGGAGCACACAGCACATGCATGTCCCTGCTTAAAATAAACCACTGCATTCTAAATCCACCTTTCTCTCCATGTCACTTCTACCTCGGGTGTCTCTGCGAAACTGGATGTTACAATCCCGAGAGTATGCTGTCCCGGCGGCAGAAGGAGCGGCTGGCTCCCTGCATCTGCCATATCTGCATCGTAAATATCGTTGATATACACCTCGTTTTTCTCGCCATCTATATAGACCTCATCTCCCATCCCGAAGTAGTTCGGGATATCCTCATACCGCTCTACATTGTGTTTCTTTACCTGTAATGCCCGCAGGAGATTGTTGGTCATAGGCTTATGCTGTTTATAGGCTGCCCCGTACCAGGTCACTTTCCTAAGCTCCGCATTAGCGTCAACCGCCTGGAAGGTTTTCCGGATTCCGGCATATGAAAACGCAACTGTGATCTGGCTTCCGATCTTCTCCACGCTCACAACCGGTCCCGTACCCCTTCCTGACAGCAGAAATTTTGTTGTTTCCTTCGTATCCCAGATCCGGGTATTCCCGATATAAACTACCATATCGGACCGCTCTAAGCTGGCGTTATTGTCCTCGAAGACAACCGCCACGATAATGTTGTCGTTTTCATCCGAAAACGTCACCGAATTGTGGCCGATCTGCGCCCCCGGAGTGGAGCCGCCGGCGGTATTAAGGTCATATCTCCAGCAGGAAAACCAGTTCACCGGGTATTCCCCATTTACATCTGCCGGCACAATCTTAGTCACTGCCGCACCATGCCAGCTGTTCCCGGATCCATAGCCCGTACAATGGACATATCCCTCATCGGTATACTCCTCTACATATCCAACTGTCCCATTCTGGAGCCGTTCTCCTGTCACAGGGGGAGTGATCCCCTGATTGACAAGCCACCCTTTGTCTACATTCAAGTGATCGTCAAACAGCAGCACCGTTTCCTCATGGGTCACTCCATCCACTTCCTCCGGCTTCCCGATCTGATAGAACCGGTCCCCCAGAGTCAGGCCGATATAGCCGTTGTCAGATTTCATTTTGATCTTAAGGCTGACAGGGACGGACTTAGTACCGTTATTTGTGAGGCTGATCACAGACGCTTCATTATTCTGCGCGATCTTTTCTGTAACAGCGTATTTATAAGGATCCGCACAGTAAAAGCTGAATGTTCCCGTTACGTTCAGCCGTCCCGGTTCCGGCTGTTCTATACTCGCCTTAGTACCGATATAATATTTATCTGTCTCATCAGCAAAAATCAGCTGCGCTTCCTCCTGGTCAAGGAGTAAGCACAACTGATTAAACTTCTCCCGAAACTCTTCTGCGTCACTTGCCAATAGCTGATAATGCACCGTGATCGTCCGCGCCAGATCCCGTTTCTGCCGGTACCGGCTTCCATCTGAATATCCAACCTGCTTTTCACTGATTTCAGATTCCAGCAGTTCCCGGCCCTCCACCTGTAAGGTACGGTATCCGTCTATCTCATTTTCAATGTAAGCGCCGTTTATGCTCATCGCTTCTGAGGGCAGACTGTTTCCCCCCTGCACCTCATTCACATCTATAAAACTATACAAACCATCACTCCCTAACTTCTCACACCCCCGCGGCGCTTATTCTTTTTATCCAGTTTTTCAAGTTCTTCCTGGGTATAGACCGCAGATGCTTTGGCAATTTCACGTCCTTCCACCTCCACCGGGATATAGATTGTATATGTTCCTCCCCGGTTGTAAGTATAGGCCTCATCAAGAGACATGCTTCCGCCTCCTGCAAAGGACGGGATCTGTATATCTGGAACATCCGGGATTCTCACAAGGTCTAAAGCCGCCCGTCCAGAATCCTTCACCATTGAAATAATCCCGTTAACCCATCCTTCTCCATAATACTCTCCGAGCTTTGTCGTAACTTTGGATGGGCTGTGTATCCTTGCTTTTGCCCGGATCGCAGCATCTGCAGCAGCCGCAAGCTGAGCCGCTACTGCCCTTACAGTACCAAGTGTTGAGCTCATGCCGTTTGCAAGCCCGCGGCCAATATATACCCCGCTGCTGTACGCACCGCTCTGAGCGGACCGCATAGCCGACACAATTGAGTTTGAGCCGCTGCGCGCTATAGATACCGCCTGATTCACTCCGCTCCGCAGAGCCTTCGAAAATCCATCTCCTGTTTTCTGCCCGGCCTGCGTAAGTTTCGAAGTCAATAAATTCCCTTCTGTGATTACAGATTGCGATGTGGATTTCATAGCGCTCTGCGCCTGTTTTCCTCCTGCGGTAAGTCCTCTGGATAGCCCCATCCCCGCATTCTGCCCGGACTGCGTCAGTCCTGGCACGAGCGTACGGGACTGGGTTATAATCTGAGTAAACGCGGAAATCACGGGAGTAATGTCAGGGGGCGTAATGGTAAAGTCTGCAAATGCGCCTTTAATAGCCGTTACACTTGCAGCAGTCCCGGCCGTCAGCCCGGACATAGTCTGGATCCCCGAATTAAATGCAGACAGACTTGCAGACGCAGCTACAAGCGATACAACCAGAAGCTGCATACCAGACGCAACCTCCGGGAGATTCGATCCATTACTGGAGATTTCTCCGAGTCCTATCGCTACTGCGCCCAGCGATTTTGCAATGTCCACCAGTGACAGATCTGATATCATGGATATCCCCTGGGCTACAGATTTAAAGCCTGTTCCTGCATTTTTGGCCGAAGTGCCGATAGACTCAATCACGCCTGCGACGGAGTCCAGCACAGAAGAAAATCCTCCGCTGATCGCTTCAATTACAGTTGACACTCCATCGCATAAGGTATTAAATCCATCGCAAATAGAATTAATCACGTCTACAATGGCTCCGCCTACCTGCTCGAATGTATTTCCCAGCTGTTTAACAAACGGTGTTAACGCATTGATCAAATCGGATGCCAGGGACATTCCGGCTCCAACCATTAGGATGGCGGCCCCGAATGCCAGCATACCGGGAATAGCGGCATTCAATGCCGTTCCAAACAGACCAAAGACTGCCACCAGTCCAGCTACCACCACCCCAAATGCCGCCATAGCGATCGCTCCCTCTGTGCCAGTGCTGGCAATTGGTGCCATCGCAAGCGCAAGAACTGATACCGATGCGGAAAATGCAATGATACCAGACATATTGGTCTGCAATGACTTTCCGAATACACCGAATGTAACAGCCAGACCTGCGACTACTACGCCGAATGCAGCAAGTGCCGGCACTGCTGTTGATCCAAGTTCACCAAGAGGAACCAGCGCCAAAGCCAGCGCGGATAGTGATGCCACAATAAGTGCTATACCGGCCGACATCTTCAAGAAGGAATTTCCTAATGTAGTGATCTGTTTTGGTGTCGACTTAATATTAGCGAGTAGATAGGTCATTCCCAAGGCAAGGCCCGTAACAGCAACCGCCATTCCCGAAAAGATAGCAATTGCAGGGCCTCCCGCATCCGACAGTGCTATGGCCGACTGCGCCAACAAGTAAAATCCTCCGCTAATCAGGGCGACTCCAGCCCCAAGCATCATAAAGGCTTTTGCGGACGAAAGTATCTTTTTGGAGCTTCCAGAACTGGATTTTCCAACTTCCTCCTGACCTTTTGATATGCCAAACAGCTTTCCCGCAAGCCCTTTAATGCCTTTTCCGGCCAGACTTGCAATAGCACTTCCAAAAGATATGACTCCAGGTGCAACTGCCTTCACTGTCTTAAACGCCATATATGCCGCCAAAAGCTTTGGGAGATTGTCAATCAGCATCGCAACTGTATCAGCGTTATCCTCTAAGAATCCTGCAAATGCCTTAAGCGCATCCCCGGCTACTCCGATCGCGTCTCCAAAGTTCTCTACACTCTCCGTAGATCCAAAGCTTCCATTCAGATCAGCCAGCTCCTTGGAAATAGCCGAAAAAGCATCTCCAAAAGCGCTTCCCACTTCACTTACGACTCCTACAATCGTATCCCAATAGGGTTTAATCTTATCCAGCCCGGAAGTCAGCTTCGCCGCAATCTTCTCACCGTCCAGCTCACCCACTTTATCAACGAGTTTGCTGATCGCACTGATCCCTTTGGAAGACAGCACATCGAATGCGGGCTGAAGCTTATTTGACATGGTTTCCTGGAGCCCGTCCATTGCCTGATCCACAGTTTTGTATTCTGTGGCCAGCTTTGTAAATGCATCATTTGTTCCGACTGCAGCGATCGCATCAAAGAAATCTTCTGTCGCAACTGTACCGGCCTGCACATCTTTAATCAAAGACTGGGTTGATTTTCCCATCTGCTTTGCTACAGCCGCCATTCCGGCGGGAGTCTGTTCCAGCATCAGCTTAAAGTCTTCCCAGGCTACTGTCGGTTTTGCCGCCATCTGCGTCGCCTGCTGGCTTAGGGTCTTCATGGCCTGTGTAGGGCTTTCCGCCGCGGCCGCCAAACCTCCAAAGCCTTTTACCAGCTTAGTCGTGTTCTTTGTCCCAACAGCTTCCAGCTGAGCAAATGTAGAAGCCATATCAGATGAACTGTAAATAGTCGCCTCTGCAAAATCCTGCAGTTCATTTTTAATAGACCTGATCTCATCAGCAGCCTTCCCGTTCATTTCCATATTGCCCTGGAAAGTCTTCCATGCGGCGCTGGCATCACTCATATCCCCGATCAGTCCGGTCACCCCATTGCTGACAGCATCAAACGCCTTCTGGCCTGCTGCCATCATCACACCGAAGCCAATGCCGCTTGTGAGAGTATTTTTCAGATTATCCACATATCCTGTTGCGGACTTCATTGCAGCAGAAAACCCCTTGTCCGCTGCGGACAATATTGCTTTTACACTAAATGACTCTGCCATGCTCTCACCTTCCTTTCTGCAGAAGTTTTCCAATTCCGGCAAAACGGGGGCTGCCCTTTTTCTTCCGTCTCTTTATCTTCTCCAACTCTCTGTCATAATTAAAAAACTGTTGGAATCTTCGATATACCGGTTTTGATTTACCCTTTCCCGCTGTTTTTTCTGCCTGTACAGCGAAATTCAGAAACGCCTGGCGGTGCTCATGCAGGCTGTTGTCCAGCATCCTGAGTTCTAACGCATCCACCATTACTTCATACTGCGTGATCGTCAGCTGATCGACCTGCTCAAAGGAAGTAAACCCCATATACCGAAAACAGTTTATTGCCATCTCCCTGTATTGGTCTTCAAATGTTAACTCTGATTCTCCTTCGCTTCCTCGATTGCTTCCTGCATCTTCGCTATCAGTTTTCTGGTAGCATTTGCTTTCCCTAAAAAATCCAGAGTCTCCTCAAAAAGCTGGTCAATGTCTGTATCCGGATCGTCGATATACGCATCTAGCAGCGCCTTTGTCACTCTCGGATCCTGCCCTTTATTTGCAATATCAAGCAGATCCACTAGTCCATCTGCTTCCCCATCTATCACACGGGCAATCAGAAACCTCGCGCCAACATTCTTTTTCACGCTCGTTCCCTCCACCGTAGAAGATACCAGCTTGTTTGCCTCCCGCAGGAATCCCATACCAAAGTTAAACTGATACACCTGACCATTGATTGTTAATTCCATCATCTTTTCTTACCTCCATATATAAAAGTTGCAGGAGAATGAATCTCCCGCATTATTCTTCTTCCTGAACAGAATCTTTGAACGCATATGATGCAACCGCCTGCTCCGCATCGGTCACCGTTACATCGCCCTTCGCTCCAGATCCATTAATGCCAAATGTAAGCGAGCACTCTACATGATCCTCTGCATTCGATGTTTTTTCAAATTCTGTTATGTAGCCCTGGAAATACATTCCCTTAAACTTATTTGAGCCAGTCCCCGCCTCGTCAAGATTTGCTTCCCAGATCTCAATCAGTTTATCTGTGTCCATTGCCTCTTCCAGCTTTCCAATCATCGTGTCGCCTTTTGAAAGGATTGCTGTCACTGTAATTTCTGTTTCGGAAACGCCGGGAGTCCGGATGTTACCGTCTTTTGTAGCTGTAGAATCAGCATCTTTGCTCTTTGTTCTTCCATTCTCAGTTGTAAATGCAATCACTTTTCCTGCAGTTGTGGATGCCTCTTCTGCAATTCGGAAAAGATATACGATCCGTTTCCCCTGAACAGCTTCCGCAAATACCTGTAATCCGTATTTCTTCATCTCTTACCTCCGTCATGAAAATTTAAACTCCACTTCCAGCAGACCATGCAGAAGCGGAGTATTCGTTGTGTTATCCGGAAGAATCCGCTGGTTCATGTTTATCACAAACCAGTCAAAGTTTTCCGTATGTTCCATCCCGTAGCAGACTTTCTTAATATCCAGCAGCATCTTCGACACCGTGCCGCGCTGCTTTGGATTGTTATGCCAGACATGGATTGTCTGAAATACATTCCCGAATACAGCTGTTTTGTTCGGATCGTCTGTCTGCTGGCTGTCCGCCAGATAAATAAAGGGATACGGCGTACCCTTCGGCGGAAGGAATGTATCATACACATCGTATCCCAGCCCTTTAAGTTTCAATAATAGTTCCGTAAAAAGTTCTTGCTGTGGATCCACTGTATCACCTCACTCAACCAGCTTCTTCATGTCCTTCTTAAACTTCTCCTTCTGCTCATCGAAGGCAGGCTTCAAATAGGGCTGCGCTTCCATAAAGCGGGTTCCTAATTCTACATAAGGAGCATATTCTGCTGTCGGCTCCACCTCGGCAGTCATGCCGCCGTCTGTAATATCAATTCCTATGCTACGTTTTAACGTTCCTCCAATATACCCAGGAATCCCCGTACTTTCAGGCGTTCCCACCGGAGCACTCTGCTGCGCTTTCTCCTGCGTTTGTGCACCATGCTTCCTTACCTGACGCTTCACGTCTTCCATCCGAATATTCTTTTTCAGTTTCTTCTGGAGCTTTTCCATACCGACAATCTTGATATTTCCCATCACTGCACCTCCGATACCACAAAAGTATGCTTTGTCCGAAGCTTCCGGGAGAGGTCCACTCTGTAGGCCTTCTCGCCAACCCGGATCCGGTCAAATGGTTTCGTATAATGATTCTGTAGCTGAATCGTAAGGCTTCCCTGCTTCGGTCCGTCATAGACCAGTTTCAGCATATCCGTACCGGTATCCATGACAGACGCATACCGCAGAGTCTCCTCCATGGTATCGTCTCCATAGTTCCCGCTGTGCTGATCATACGCTCCAGGTGTGATCTTCTGGAAATATACCGCTGTATCATACCTCATATCCAACGGATCCCTCCTCTTGAAATATCGATATTCTTTGCGTCTTTGTATGCCTGGATATCATCCATATAAGCATCAAAGTCCGAGCTCAGGAACCCTACGCTCTCCCCTTCCACTGTATGTGACTGGAATCCTTCCGATCCGATTCGGTTATAGCGGATAATAGACACTTCTGTGATGATATAGTCCAGATCATTACCCGGATCAATACCGCCGAGAAGGACTTTCAGTCTCGCCCTGGTGGTGCCGAGGATCCAGTTCAGCTTCTGGTCCAGTTCCTCGTCCTCTTTAACCGCTAATCCCAGCATCCGCTTCAAATCTTCCAGCATAGTGCCTTCACCGCCTTTCATTTTCCAATCGCCGGATTCTATTTCTCAAATGTAGCCTGGGCAAAGTTAAAGGTAACTACAGATTCTTTATCAACCAGAACTTCGAAAGTATCACCCTTTGTCACACGGAACACATTGTCCGCCTCCCACGGGATCTCTCCGCTACTCTTTTCACCGTTCTTCTTGAATTCCATATTTGTCCCGGTTTTTGTCAGCTTAAACGGGAAGTAGTATCCTTCCTGTTCATCCTGGTTACTGGAAAATCCTGTATACCCTGTTACATGCTTAAATGTACCTGTCACGGTGCCATCCTCATAAACCTTTACGTCACTCCCGATGAGTGAAGAGACCCTTTTTCCGTACAGCGTCTGTCCCTGTGCCTGAATCGTCAATTTATCTGATCCAATTATTGATTTAGATTCCAGTTTCACAAATGCCTCATCCTTCACAATCATAAAGGCAACATCCATCGTCACTCTTAGCGCCGCTAGTTCCTGTTCAAATAGATTGACCGGGGACCCATCTGCATTTTTCAGAGTAGACAGCTGCGCGGACTCATCAACCTTATAGGACATGCCAAACGGAATTCCATAATACATATAATCAAAATCGCCGGCGTACAGAATCCCTTTATCCAGTCCTTTCAGGTCTGCCACCGGGAGCCCGTCAATCGTATTTGCCCCTCTGTCATACAGAGATTCTACAATAACTCCGTTCTCAATCTTATGTACATTCCGAAGCGTGCTGCGGTTTTTCTTTGTCGAGATAAAAGCATTCGCATCGTAATCTTCATCATTGAGAGCGTCTTCCATTGCAAGAATATTGTCATATGTGATGCCGCCGCTGATCAGATTTCCGGCTATCAGGGCAGACGCTTCTACAGACTGAGGGAAAGGATTCTCAATATTCAGAATCGCCGCTTCATCAAACTTCTTATAAAACGCCTCCGCAATCTTGGATCTCATCTGCTCAAAGAAATCTGACATCTTATAGTGCAGGAACTCCCTGGAACACGGAACGATAACTCCCAGTTTCTTTGCTACCATCGTCACAGTCATCCACCGCGGCTTGGATGTCTGGATCTTTTCCCCCTCACCTACCCAGTAAGCGCCGGGGCCTTTGGCAAAGTATTCAAACTTTTTCTCCTTGCCGTCCATCTCCTCATACTTGGCCAGCTGCATAACCTTACTTCCGTTCATGATTTCCTTTAGGATCAATGTGTTATACTTTTCCGGGATCGTACCGTCCTTATGCTCATACATGGTCACGTTGTCCGGATCAAATGTCTGTCCGAACAGCTGCAGATTCATTTTCTTCAGCATCTTTTTGTTTACATTCATGTTCTTCATACCTCCATATTATTTAATGATCCTGGCTTCTTTCGCCATCTCTCTGATGTTAAGTTTCTCTTTTCCTCCCACAAAGCCTCCGCCCTCTTTCGGGGTAGTCTGCCGTGCTTTCCCTTTGACGGACTCATTCACCGCAGCGTTAAACAGCTCTGCAAAAGAATCGACAGCCTTTTTCGTTTTCTCTGCATCTTTGGACACCATAAACTCCAGAAGATTGTCAGGGATATTGATCCCCTTCTCCGACAGCTGCTTCCTGGCTTCATCCCTCATACTCGAGAGCGTCTTCTCATCCTCCAGCTCCTGGATCCGCTTCTCCAGCTGTTGCTGTTTATACTCAGCTTTTTCCTGGGCATTCATCTTGGCGAACTTCTTTGCCTCATCATCATCTTTCTTCCGCTGTTTTTCCCATTCGGCTTTTTTGCGTTTGATGAGTTCATCTACTTCCTTGACGGAATATTTCTTTTCTCCATCCGGATCATCGTCATCATCATCATCGTCTCCAGAATCGTCGTCATCATTGTTGTCATCTCCGCCTGATCCTGAACCACCTGAGCCGCCAGTTCCACCTGAGCCATCGCTACCATCTCCGT
Organism: uncultured Mediterraneibacter sp.; assembly: GCA_944384505.1. Taxonomy (GTDB): domain Bacteria; phylum Bacillota; class Clostridia; order Lachnospirales; family Lachnospiraceae; genus Mediterraneibacter. The sequence goes on along the minus strand of CALWTQ010000021.1, from coordinate 21,853 downwards.
CGTCGGCAAACAGCTGAAGCATTAAAAAATCTTTCAATTTCATGAGTATACCTCCGTTTCTTTTTCCGTAGTTTAAGGACTCCACGCCTGTCCACCGTAGCTTTGAACGGTTCCACGCCTGCCGTATCCGTAAGGTTTTCTGACATTCACGCCTGGTCATTCTATCCGAACATGATCCGGAAATTCGTCGGCGATTAAACAAACGCCAATGAAAAAGGAATCCACCAGAAGCTTTCCCTCTTCCGACAGATCCCCACAATGTATATCAGCCCTTCCGGGCGATATCTCGTATTTGATTTCATCCCTGGTTAGATGCTCCATGGATCTGATTAAGGTCTGCGTCAGCGCCGTCACACCAGCGCAGACAATATCTTTCCCGGCCTCTGCATAATTCGCATGGCCGCTTATCTCGATTCCGTCCTTCCGGACGCGTACTGCAATCAACCACACCACTCCTTTCAATCTTTCCGCACCATCAATTTGACGGTACACAAACTTTACACTGGTATAATTAATGCGGGCAGCCAGTCACTCAGGAGCCAGCATGTCTGCATCCTTGGTTACGATATACCGTTGTTTCATAAGCAGTCAGCTTCTTTAAATACTTCCAGAATCTTCGGGAACTGTATAGCGATCCAGTCAATCATCGTTTCCTCATGTCCAAACTCAATATGCTCAAGATTGAAGCCCAGCCCGCTCTCAAACAAAAACGCATGAACAATCTCATGACGAAGGTTTTCTCTTTGCATATATTTGTAATCCTGGATGGAACAATCCTCTCTCTTATTCGCGATTACAATCAGCCTAACAGAAGGGTCTGTATATCCATCATCCTCTTTAAGTAGAGGATCTGCGTCAGCATTGCGATATTCAACAGTCCAGTCCGAACCTAATATATTCAGCTTCATAAATCCCTCCTAAAAATGGGTATAAAAATACCACCAGTTGACTGGTGGTTATTATTGATATTTACATTTTCAGTACTGTATCGAGGACAATTTCAAAAGCATTCCCAAGAAACTGCCTTGCTTTCGCCATCCTGCTATTTTCTTCCAGAAAATGCACGCCATCCAGTGTTATAGCGACATCATCCATCATATCTATAAGCAGTCCGCTTTTCGTCATGCGGTAAGTAATGCCCCTGACATATCCAGCATCTATAAGCTCCCTCATAATACTACTCCAATATCTCTCCGGAATATTGAACAGCTTACAGTTACAACACATATCTTCCAGAACTGGTATACGTCCCACTTTCATACACTCATACATATACCGCAGGATTTTATAAATGATAACATCCATATCGTCTTTAGCCATCTTCACACCTCAATAAGAATGCCACCGGCCGTTTCTGACTGGTGGCACTGGTAATTCATTTTAACAAGTAAAAAGAAGTCCCCGGCTGGAGCGTCACTCCCAGCATCTCTTTTGCCCATTGCACAAAGCATGCGGCGCATGACGACGCGCTTTTCACCTCGAAGACCTCTTTTTATTGTACTCAAATTATAGCAAAATCATTCCTTTTTGTAAAGAACCGTCTTATTTTTCAAAGTTTTTCTCCATGTTGTCTCCCCAATATGCCAGAATGTCATAATAGAATTTTTATACTCTTCTGGATCGCCTTGTACCTTGATTCGAAGAACCAGTTTAAACTTTTCTCCCCGCTCTTCAATTTCTTTCAAAACAACAGCAGTATTGGGCTTATTAGCCTCAATAATAAAATCCGGATCATTGATAATTTCTGGAATGTAACTATAAAATCTCTCATAGTCATTCGGATGTCTTTCTTTGATATGCTGGATTCGTTCATCTGTAATAATAACCTCATCTGTCACAATGTCCTCCGTGATGCACTTGTAAATATCACGGTCTATTTTCCCCACTGAATGCACTTCGATATCCTCTTTCGTACTCGATGAATTCATTATACCAGAGCCCGAATCCTTTGCAACAGATTTTCCAGTCTTTTTCAGCTTATTCCACTCTTCCGTAGTACCGCCCTTGCTCAGAAAGTCCAACCATGCCTCATAATCTTCACTATCCTCGTAGGCAGCCACAGAGCATCGGCAGCGCGGATGCATCGGCGGAGCATTCGTCCCCGGCATCATTTTTGCCACCTTGAAGTGCTTCTCATCCAATGCCTTGCAGATCGGGCAGGCATCACCCAGTGCAAGAAAGGTATACTCATCAAATCCATTCCGCTCAAAGGACTGTTTCTGAGCCTCTGTCTGCACCCTCGCCAGCTCCGTGATCATCAGCCGCTCTGCATTGCTCTGGCTGACTCCGAATCGCTTCCGAAGATGCGTTGCCAGCCGCCGTGGGTTCTGTCCTTGGATCAAGCCGGTCTGCAGCAGACTGGACAGCTCATTCTTGAGCATATCCTGATACATCCAGATCCGGTCTGAATATGTCGCATTGTGGAAAGACGCGTTCACAATGGCATTTGCGGCCTGCGCATTGTTCTGGATTGTCATTCCCAGGATTCCAGCCTGCCGCTCAAATTCTGACATCGTTCGGTCAGTCAGGATTTCATCATAATACTTCTGGAGCTCATCGAAGCCGGCTACCATCTCCAGCCCGATCTGTGCCTTCAGAAGCTCCAGGCGGTTCACCTTCATGGTCATGTTATACAGCCGCATCTCCTCATTGGCCTGCTGGGAGAAATCCTTCTCCTTCACATACTTGGCAGCCTTGCGCCCCAGTGCCTCGATATCAGCTTTGGAAGCACGCTTCTTTGCTTCTGCCAGGGTGATGCCTTCCTTCTTGGCATACTTGCCGTAAAATCCATTGATCTCCTTCTCGATCTCGTCGATCATGTTCTGGTAGATCTCCCGGATATGTTTCTGGTACTCGGCTTCATCCTGGATATTATGTTTCCGCTGCTCCGCCTCCCGATTCTTCCAGTACGTCGCGCTGTCCATCTGCCGCACCTCCAAACATCTGTGCCATTATAGGGTCATTATTCTGAGCCTCGTCCTTCTCCGTCTGGATCCGCTCCAATTCCGTCTTGATATCATCCACGAACGAAGCGAGTCCCAGCAGCGTTTCCTGACTAAACTCAGCTCCTGATTCTACTAATGCTTTCAGTTCTTCCAGAACAGCCTTCGGAAGGTTCGGAGTGAATGTGATTGTAAGATTACCCAGGTCCGTATTATCAGCCTCATTCACAAAGTGCTTGATGTTCATGAGAAGCCGGTATCGCCGCATGAGCCCCTTCTTGAATCCACGTTGCCCTGACTTTGCAATCTGCTGAAACCCGAACAGCTTATACTTCATCGCCTCTCCGGACTGAGTACCGGCAAATGATTCATCTGTCAGATCAGGCACCATAGAAATTTTGTGGATATCCTTCTGCAGCCGCTCTTTATATGCCTCCGCCCCGGTGACATCGTACTGCTTATAGACATACTTTGCGTCCGTCTGCTCTCTGCTCCCGTCCGGATTGATCCCGGAAGATAAGAGCAGCAGATTAGCCTTCTTCATTTCCACTAATTCTTTCACCGTATATTTCTGCAGGTTCAGGTCACCGGTGATTACCAGTGTAGCTTCATTCAGGTCTGTCATATAATTGGCCGTGTCGGACTGCGCTGCATCATAAGCATCAATCTGCGGGATTACGTCCTCATAGCCACCCATCCGGTAACGGTCTGGGGAATACTCTGTGACAGGTACCTCTCCCAATTCATGAGTCTCCCGGTTCTCTTCTACCAACTTCAGCGCCGCCATCTCGCAGGATTTATACGAGATAACCTCTGTATCCGTGTAAACAAATACTTTAACCCGTTCCTGCGTCCCTATCCGATACCTCGGATACCGGACTGCAAACAGCGGCGTCCGTTCCACATCCGTCCCGTAGCAGACAAACGTCTCGAACACATTGCTGATCACAGATCTGTCCTGATCTTTTTCATTTCGGTACTGCAGTTCATACGCCCGGCCATACTTTTTCATATCCCGCCAGAGTTCACTGTCCAGAGCTTCAATGTCGTTTGCATCGTCATATTCCTTGATGATCTCGTTGACCCGGTCAATATCGCTGACCTTCTTAATCGGGACACCTGTGTTGTATCCCACGTCAAATACATTGATAACCTTAGCAAAGTTATGCGCTACTCTATGGTCTGCACGCCCCTCTTCAATCCTGCGGCTCTCATCATCATAGATCCCATCATTCCGGGCTTTCATGTAGTTGTCCAGAGCGGCCAGCCTTGGACATTGCATCTGATAATGATTCATAATCATTGCCGTCAGTTTTCCGGCATCTTCCAAAATTTCTCCTGCGCTGTCCGCCCGATAGGAGTAGTTTGTTTCAGGACCATAGAGCTGCTGGAAACTCTTGTGTACGTTATACGGCCCGTCAGTGCCATGTTCAAATTCATTTGCTTTCAGTATCTCTTCTGACATTTACAACATTCCTTTCAATCTTCTGGCCTGCTCCATTCGGTTCTGACCAGGCTGCTCTATTTTATTTACTGTCATGTCTGAATAAATTCCGTATCGGATCGCACAAAGTACATCATCATTTTCTTTCAGTGGCTCACCGGTGTTCTTTTTCCAGATGTATTTATAAATTTCATCCCGGAACCGTGGACACTGGGAATACACAATAAAGAACTGTTTATTCGTCATTAATGTTGCCACCGCTTCGATCCCAGACAGCACCCTGTTATTTCCCAGGAAAGCATTAATTCCTGCTTCCTGAAAGGATGCCACGTGCTCCGGCCTTGCCGGATCGCAATAAAAAGGGATATTACCATATCGTCTGATAATATCCTTTGCTGCAGCTATCCAGCTGTTGATATGTTTATGCTGCGCAGCGTGTTCCTCAATAACGTAATAGTTCCCGGCCTTCACGCCAATTACTACAATCGCGCCCCAGTGTTCCCATCCCCAGTCTACGCCGGCAATTACACGCTCAAATATGATCCCGCGTGCCTGCTCTGGCGTGATCACATGCACACTCTGGTCAAAATCCGGATAAACAACACCCTCTCCGGACACCCATAGTCCTTTTATCCCTCGATCAGAAAACATCCCCTTCGGAGTAGTCTCTATGATGTTCTTCACATATCGTTCATCTAGGAAACTGTTGTCTGTTAATGCAAAATGAAAACTCAGAATTCCTTCTGCCGGAGACTTGATATAATCTTTCAACAGCCAATGCTCCGGATGATCCGGGTTCGTATCAGCAATGATTCGTGCTCCCGGCCCGCTGCATCGTGCCTTAATCTCATCGAATACCTCTTGATTCGCAAGGGATGCCTCGTTGATGTATGCCCCGAATGCAGTCATACCTCGGATCCGGCCAAGTCCACTGATATTCCCGTGGGAAGTCTGCACCACCTTCACTCCGAACAGAGTAAAGTTATTGAACCGGTCAAACTTGAACTCAAAGCCGTACTTATTCGATAGCTCTGTGAGGATATTGTCCTGGATGTTTCCCATCGAGTATCCTGCTAGAATATACTGCGGCGTATCAATCCCTAGTTTATCAGCTATTCCTCGGACTCGGATCAACTCCTGCAGAAAGATATCATTGTCTAGCTGAGTCTTCCCAGAACGCTTTGCACCGTGGTTGATCAGCATGAACCAGTCTGTATTCCGGCAGGCCTTCAGGATCTCGATCTGTTTCGGCGTATAGATGCTATTCAGATTCATCCAGCGCACCTCCGATCGCATCAAAGAGTTTCTTGACCTTGTCCTCAATCGGATTCTGATCAGATCCCTGAATCTGTTCCGTCTTCGCTTTCAGCTGCTTAATCCGAGCCTTCTGCTCCTTCGTAGCCAGATCCCAGTTCTTATGAAGCAGCTCCTCATACTGCTTGATCATAGTAGTCAGTTCCTTCTGAGCCTTCGCCTGGGCCTGGAGGAAAGACGCCTGCTTGTCCCAGGCCTGCTGTACTTCCCGCTTTTGGGAAATAATCTTTCCTTTGCTGTCCCCTACCTTCTCGATAGTTTTGTCTTCCCTGTCCTCAACATGCATAATCTGCTGAGCCCGCATGATTGCTGTGTAAGCCAGCTTGATCTGATCCCACAGAAGATCCAGCGGATCAGCTGAGTCCAGGGAAAAGAAAAGCTCCCGTGTATCCTCTGGGAGATACCGGGAGAAGAGTCCATGTTTCGTGGCGTTCTGGTTCCCCTTCGGAGCACCATGCCCGACAGCGTTCTTGTTGCCGGGCTGACCGCCGCGCTTTCTTTTTCGGGGTGCACCCTGAACATCAGAGGGTGCACCCTCGTCCCCGGAAGGTGCACCCTGCTTTTTCATTTTTGACCAGCCATATCTCTTGATCCATGACTTTATTGTATTCATACTGGTGCTGTATTTCTCCGCCAATTTCTTCGGAGGAACACCAGAGAGATAATCTAACTTGATCTGATCTTTAACATCGCTCACATCACCACCTCTCGATCTAATCTGTATTAAAGCGGAGCACCCGGAGTCGAACCGGGACACAGGGCGCTACCCTGCACATCTGCCGTTGATGATATGCTCCACATAGAAAAAGCACCCAGCCATCTGGCAAGGTGCTCCTTCTTGATATTCTTTGACTCTTTCAGTATAACTGTCAACCCATAGAATGTCAACTGTTTTAGAACAATTAGAATATATTATTCCAATGAGTGCGAAGAATTGAGATAATAGTTTTATATCGAATTCCTGCTTCAAGAGATATATCCCATTCGTCCATTCCATTTATGTATTTCAATTCCAATACCATCTGCAATATAGGATCTGGGAACTGAGCTATATACCGTCTAGCTTCTTTGAGTAACAACTCATTCTCATAAAATAACGCCCTGTATTCAGTTTCAATATCAACAGCCTCATCAATATCCCCCATCGCGTTATCCTTGCCACCGATCCTTGATGGCATACCGCTCATATTAATCTCCGCCGACATAGCGTGGTATCGCTTTTCTCGGTACTTGTCAGACAGATATTTCATACGGATATTATTTTTATGTATCTTCTTTAGTCGCTCTTCTGTCACCCGCATCACTCCTTGGACTCTTTTTCGCAGATCTCGTACATCTTTCTCAGCATTTCCCGCGCTTCCTTGGTTTGGAAGTCGTGTGCTACTGCGTAGTTCGCCATTGAATGTACATGCTTTGCAATTTTTAATCTAAGCCTCAAATATTTTGCCATCATAAACTCCATCCTCAGAAATTCTATTATCTCTTTGATCATCCGCGTCTCCCTCTCTTTTTCTTATATCTTTCTTTCAATATGTCAACTCTGCCTCGCAGTAGCCTTTCCTCTCCCAGACGTCCAGGTGCTCCGATCATCCCTAAATCCACAATGCAATGATATGCTATCTCATACTCCTGCTTCTTTTGCCTGCATTCCGTACATATGTCCGTTCTGTTATTTCTAACTTTTTCTTCGCATTCTGGACAGAATTCAAGTTCCGGCATGTCTATAGCATTGTAATCACGCATTTCGCATCACTCCTCATATTACTCGTTTTACGTGTATCTCTATACTCATTATCTGGGTAATCAGCTTCCCTCCCCGCCGCGATCAGGCAGGTGGTCATTACCCCGAAGGCGGCGCCCAGGAGGAAGGATATAATTATTGCTGTCATTCAATCCCTCGCTCTCCCAAAAGTCCCATAATCCTGTTAAATTCCTCGTCCGGCAGTCTCTCACAGTCCGGTATATCGTCGCAGTGGTCATTTGCATAAATGTCAAACCATCCCTCTTCTCCTCTGATCCAACGAGCCTCCTCGATGATGATATCCCCATATCCCTGGTCTACTCCTGTGTCACTGCTCAATCGCACCGGAAGATCATCCGGAACGCCTGCCAACGCTTCTCTTAGTTCTTTTACTGTTAATTCCCGCATCAGTCCACCTCCACTTTGCCAATCCGGAATTCAGCTCCGCACTCGTCACAGATTACAGTATCACCTTCCCATTCTGGCCAGTAGTCGCTCATCCTTTCGTCTTCAAAATCACTGTAATCAGCCTCGACTTCATTTCCGCAATATGGGCATTCATATTTTACATATTTCGGGGCCATCTCAATTGTGATGTCAGCTTTCTTTAATTCCTGCATGGGTCTATCTCCTTTATTTGTTCGATCAGCTCTAATTGCATCATAATTTCTTTCGTCCACATCTTCATAAGTCCAACCGTTTCCGCTGAATTGTAATCGGCGTAACGCTCTATCGCTCCGCATAATTCTATAATCCTGTTTTTAGATGTGATCCAGTACGGAGCTACTCCTATTGGCGGCTTTTTCAATTCATGCATATCACTTTCCTCACCTTCCACTCCACCAATCTAAAAGCGCTTGTATATCCTCATCCGCTATGTTCCTGGTGTATAACCGCTTACGTTTATCTTTCTTCCTGCAGGGAGGAACTCCCGCCATCTTTCTTGAGTTGTTTGTATACAATGTCTTTTCCATCATCATTTCTCCCACTTCTTTAGCCGCTGTCCGCACCACGGGCAGAACTTAAACTCAACGTCCTTATCCATATCCGATCCACAAACACATGTAATGCTGTCATGGTCAAAAATACTTTGTTTACACATTTTTGCCGTATCCCTCTCCTTCAACTTTCGGATCTGCTCCGGGGAGAGGCTGGTGTCTTCGTACTCCAGCAAGCGCTTCATCGCCATTTTCGAAGCTGTACATACGCAGGCCGGATTACCCTCGTATATCCCATCAGGGCACTCTTTCTCACATATTGCATAGCAGGCATGAGTCTCATCTATTCGCTTCGTAATTCTCTCCATCTCCGCTCTCCTTTCGTTTGTTCTGGTCATTCATTCTTCCTGATCACCCTCTCAATCCCAAGCTCCTCCCGAATCACCTGTATGTAATCATCCCAGGAAGCCATATCATCTACCAGGCACTCCGCTTTCAGGTTGAACCGTTCAATAAACTTTTTGCACCGCTTCGGCCCGTAACCGTATTCATCATGCAGTGTCGCCACAGAAAGGATCGTCACCGTGTCCAACAGCTGCTCTTTGATCTTTACTGTAGCCTTGTCCAGGTCTTTCTTCGCAAGCGCCGTCCGGATCCCGGTCACATTCCGGAAACGGATCTCCTCCTCCAGAGCTTCAACTCCGCCTTTCTTCACAACGTCCAGGGCCATCAGCAGGCCGTCTTCCCTGCCAGCCATGTAATCATTTATCTTCTTTCCCATATCTCCATCTGCCTCCTGAACTGCCTGTCTCTTCGTTCCGCCTCCCAGCGGCGAGGGCACGCCTCACACGGGGTCTGCTGATTCCCTACAGCACATGCCTCGCAATCCGGGAGCTCGTCATTTTTCCCAATTCGCATCATGATACCTCACTCTCTTTGCCGGAGCACCTTTCACATACCTGTTGCAGTCCTCCACTTCACATCCTCGGCTATGTCCTGCAATCTCGATGTAATTGCAGTTCCCCTTGTTCAGGTCAGTTGCATTATTATGCGGCTGCCGATACCTGCAGGTCTTACACTTTTTCCGATCCACATTCCATCCCTGGCGGGCATCCGGATTTTTATAGTCTACAGGGATCTCGACAGCCTTTTTCTTAGGCTTATACTTTTCTCGGTTCATGTAGTAGTACACTGACTTATAGTTAATCCCCGTCTGCCGCGCGATATCCGGCGCTGTCATCCCTTTCGCTGCAAGCTCTGAAATAAGCTTTTGCTTTTCACTTCGATCTATTGTAATATCTCTACCCATCCTTCCAAAGAAGCCCGGTATACCCTTGCCCCGGCCGGAGGCTGGCCCCTTTCTTGATTTTGTTTCTATTATCTGATATATTTATTGCATCGAAACGCATTTAAAGCGTAGATTGGAAGTGGCGCAACAATCCTGATGAGATTATGCCTGGTATTAAGTGCGATACTGAGTAGCGTAACTATTTTGACCTTTTCGTTTTACAAGGGGGTGCCATCCATGAAAAAAATCGATCTTGTTACGTCCGTATTTCTTTCTTTTTGTAGCAATCTTTTTTCTTTCATTGGGATTTACGCTGCTACTTCCGCTAACAGGATAACCTGCTGATGATTTGGTGCAACTCCAATGAATAGCGGAAAGCACTAGTGCATACGAGAGTATGCACTTTTTTCTTATTTCCGTAACAGTTGCCTTTCCAATGCATCCATGTCATATTTCCGGCGCTCAAAGTTATTGTTGTCTTTCGGCTTCCCCTTTCCGGATCCAGAACCTTCCCGTTTTCTATCCGTCTTATAGAAAGACTTCCATCTCCCAACAGCCGCCTTTTTCGCGATGGAAATTCTCTCATTATCATTATCACTAATGGTCAGGAGTTCTTCCCTCAGCATCTGTATTTCTTCCTCCATCGCCTCTCCGTGATAGTTATTACGGACAAGCAGATAGGTCTGAAAAGCTCTCTCCAGTTCCGGCGAAAATCCAGTATTATATATACTTTTATTTACTTTACTTTTCTTTAGGGATTCTTCCGGGGAATTTCCTCCATTATTCCCGGAAAAACTGTCCGTTTTCCCGGAAGAACCTTCGAAAAGGGTGCATTTAATAAAGGGTTCTGTATCTTCCTTTTTCAAAAGCCAGAACCGTCCGACTTCGATCGGATTTTTCCTTGCCCGCTCTTTCACAGCGAGCTGAAATCTCCTCTGTATCCCGGCAGAGGTCAAGACCTTGTCCGACTGAAAAAGTGTGTTATCAAACAGTGACCGTGACAGCAAGAAGTTCAAGACCTGCTTCGCCTTATTCTGATCCATTTTCAGATCATCCGAAATAATATACTCAAAATCATCATCTACCTGTACGTAATATCCCTGCTTATAGATCTCACAGAGCAGATAGATATAAAACATGATACCGTCCCGCCCATACCGGGCTCTCAGTATCTTTATCTTTGGATCTTCGAAGAAATCCACATCCAGAGGGAAGTATGACAGGCCACTCTTCTTTGGTCTGGCCAACGCTGTCACCTACCTTCCGTCCGTATATTCCTCAACCGTAATATCCAGCCCCTCCACTGCGGAATAGGCTTTCTTTGCAACCGTAAATATGATCTGCGTATCATCATGGTAAGCCGCTCCGTTCAGAGCATCTGCAACTACTTTCACGATATTGTCAATATCCGGTTTCTTTAGCGGCGGGAGCTCCCCGGAGAGCATCTGCTGCTGACGCTTTTTCGATGCACTTTTTGGGGGCTCAAACCTGGCCACAATCCGGAGCGTTACTGGAGTCCCTTTCTCGAACCGAATCCCATCTGCCGCCTGCATATACATCGTTTTAATCAGGTTCTCGTAAAGCAGGTCATTATCCGGCGTGTAAGAAATACTGTGGTTCAGGTGTTTATTGTAAACGGTGCGGGCCCGGGCTTTCCCCTGCGGTTTCCCAGGCACCTGAAATGTGACTGACTTCATCTTAAATGTGATTGACTGCATCCCTTCCTCCTTTCCCCGGCACCAGCGGCGAAGGCTGGCACCGGAAAGCTCATTGTCTTCAAGTTACATGTGACATCTATCATAATTCCTAAGGAGATGCAGTATGTTATGCGATAATCGTCAGATTTTCTTTATATGCATCCGCAAGTTCATGCTCAAAGTAATCTTTGATCTTTAACATGGCTGCGTGTTTCCAGAGCCCGTTATCCGCCTCTACCAGCTTAAACTCTGGAGCGCCATTCCCGTCATCACGTACGCGGAACACGTACAGGCTGGAAGGCTGCTCAATCTCTGAAAATGTACGGTACGGGATCAGCTTCACCGGGTTCGGGACCTGTACATCAACGCGCTGCACCCCCGTCTTAATTGTTGTTTTCTGGGAGATGCCATCGTCTGAATAATCTGCCGTTGTTCCCGCCTGGATATTCCCGGCAACCTGCATGATCAATTTCAGATCATCGTTCTCCGCAAAGTTCGCCTGGAGCTCGATCAGGAAGCGCTCCTGATCGTAATACTTATCAAACCGGAATTCATTCACGATAGCATCACACACAAAGAGAGTTTCCCTGCGGCGTTCTGCCAGAAGCCCGGAGTATAGCTCCACTTCTTTCGGGCTTCTGATATGTAAGATCATCTTCTCCCTAAGCTCATCCCGTTTCCCGGTGATATAGTCCACCATCGCAGACAGGGTGTTCACGTGGATCGGGTCCGCCAGATCCTCCCTGCCGTATCTCTTAAGATCCTTATTGCAATAGGTTTTCCCCGCGATCTCCGTCACGATCGGCCTCATACTGTCTTCTTTCAATCCATTCACATACTGTAACGCTTCTTTTAATCCTTCAAACATCTTTTTATCCTCCTTATGCTTCTCTTACTTTTCTCAGATCTACTACATTACCACCGGATGCCTGTCCAATAATCTCTCCGGTGTCTGTATCCACGGCTTTTCCATCAACTTCCTGTACTGTACCGCTCGGCTGCTGCGGTTCTACATCGGCCATACTCATCTGACCGGGGATCTGATTCCCGATCTCGCCAACTTCAATCTCGCCGCTCTTTAAGTCCTTTCGGATACCCAGGGCGGTGACTGCTCCAAGCGTCGGTGCCAGCGTAGATTTCGTTGTGATACTGGTTGTGATGAAATCCCTCTGCTCATTAGGCTTCATAGTAATTGTCACCGTAATCTTACGGGCTGTCTTTGCCTCCGTGTTGGGATCGGCGATGTTCCTGGCCACCGCTTCCATCTCCCTGTTGATCTGCTGTGTCAGCTCTCCGTTTGAAAACTGTTCAATGTTGATGTGTTTCATAGTAATTGTCTCCTTTCTTATTTATGCCTGAGAGAAGAATGCTTCCTCCATACTCATCTGACCATCTGTTTTCTGACCGGCTATCTCTGTATGCACTGCCTGAACCGGTTCGGAATCCTGATCCTCTTCCGATACTTCTCTTAACTCCTGCTCTGCTACAACGTCCTCTTCTTCCTGCTCATTCTCCACATATTCCGCGCTGCCATCCTCATGGATCACCGACATATCCTTATCCAACGCAGTCTGAAGATCGATACTCATGATTCCCCACTTACTGATCAGCTGCCGGAGCATGGTCTTCATCGCCATGCCGTCAAAGTCCTTGAACCAGAAGGAAGAATACTTCCACATTTCATTTTCCGGAATCTTTCCCTGCTCTAAGAGCTCCAGTGACTTCGCCCCTCCGTTCCTTTTGAATGCCTGAGAATACTTTTCTGCATGGGCAAGCATCTTCTTTTTCGACCAGTACAGTGTCTTCCGGAATCCGTTCTCATATTCGAACATTGCATAATATCCCATGGAAGGGGTTTCTTCCCGCTCTACATCATCTTCGATCAGATTCACTTCAATCTCCTCATTAAGAGGGTCGTACCGGATCAGCTCTCCTTCCTTGATCGCCAGAACATTCAGTTTCTTATAGTATCCGGACCGTTCTGCAAGCTGAACATATCCCTTATGACCCGTCGAGATCAATGTACAATTTATGTAAATTGTCCTTCATTTTATGTGCCACAGTTCATCTATCAGTTTACGCATGAGCTATGTCATTGGATGATTCCCAAAGATGTAGCTACTAATCTTAGATGGTTTGAAGAAACTTTAGCTGTTGCATCTTCTTGGTTTTTCCCTGTAAAAATGAACTGTATAGATATGAACATTTTGCTTCCATACATAGAAAACACTAAGGCAACTTCTGCTTCACTGGATATTTCCGAATTATTCAAACACGGATCTCCTACTATCACAAACTTGGAGAACAATTCTGATAATTTTACTGACTATGCAAAATACAAATGTGTAGCCCAGAAACTTCTCCCTAAGATAGAGGAAAATCCATCATTTTGGCATGCTGTTCCAAAAATCTGCGATATACCTTATGGGCTTTCATTCGAAAAATCTTTGGACTATTGGAAGGGTCTGCTTCCGTCAGGGTCTATATTGAATGCCTTCTCGCAGGTTATAGGTGCCCTTCAATGATGGATCTTTAGTAATCTCCTCTCTTAGATAGTTCCAACACACCCATCGTCCATCCGGCTTCATTCCCTTGCGGAAATATTCGTTCATAAAACAGTTTGTTAACTGAATATATACAAGACATGCCGGATCGGACGGTGGGATGTCTCCAAATCCCACAAATATTTCTTCTTTGTCTACATCGTATTTTTTTACCATCCTGTTTATTATGTCTGTATATACTTTCAGCTTATCTGGATCAATATATTCTGCTCCTGGCGCTCCTAATTCTCCCACTCAGCTCACCTCCTTCTCGTCCGCCTAATCAAAGTTCTTTTTATTAGATGTATCTTTAATACTTACCAGTTGATTTCCTGTTATCTTGTATTCTCTTCGTGAATCTCCTATAATCTATGTACAGGTTTCGGAACAGGTCTTGTGGTGTGCCGAGTACATAAGAAAGGAGATGCCATATGCTTAAACCCGAAATCGAACGTATCGTCGATAAACACCTTGACAATCATTTTCAGAACGATACGTTTACAAAGTCTGAATTAAGGGATATTTTGGTCGGTATCCTTAATGACTTTGGAAAATCAAAAGGTCTTAGTGATGCTGTCGAAAAGAATATAAGTGACAAACAAAAGCAATCATTAAGAATGCAAGGAATAAGATAGTATTCCTTCGGTGGGCGTCGTATATGGCGTCCACTTTATCCTTCAGGAAACCGTTATCCTCATACAGTTCTTTCATGTCGTCATAAACAGTATCTTTTAACCTGTTATAATCCCTTCTGATCTCGTTAATCTCCTGCGAAATCTTTTTCTTCATTTAACTTTCCTCCTTATCATCTGTCTGAAATAAATAATCAAGTGACTTGTCTTTCCTATTAAACTCTCATATACTTTAGATACAGGCATTGCCGCGCCGAGTATATGAAAGGAGACGTTCTTGTACATATGACACTTAAATCTTTTGACGAGTTCAAAAGTTCATTGACGCAAGAAGATATAGAATATATCTCTGGCGTTAGTGATAAGGAATCTACGGATCTCAAAATTGATCCAGAAGATCCACATGCATTGGAAAATATCATGGGATATATCAATGCAAAGAGCTTGGGGATGAGCATGCGCTTGCTCGGGCTGTATCACGAATGGATTTCTGAACAGCTTTCGCAAGTTCCTTCCCATCAACAGTAATTTTAGGATGGAGCTCCAAGTTACTCCGAATAGCTTGGAGTTCTTTTCTTATCAGCACCAACTCCTGCAATATTTTCTTTAACACCTCTACACCTCCTTATCTTCCATCTAACCAAAGTCCTTTTTATCGGACACACTATTTGTTACATTATTCAAGGAAATACTCGATAGATACCCCGAAGTAGTCGGCTACCTTTTTAAGTTTCTCAATTGATGGGGAACATTTATCCCAACTTCGGATTGTTCCATTCCCGAAGGAAAGCTTTTTTTCAAGAAACGTAATTGAGATACCCTGTTTTTTTGCAAGCTCTTCGATTTTTTTAAGAATCATATTTGCCTCCTTTCACATTTTGGTATAATTGGTTATGCGGGTCGCAAATCGCCTCTTTGAAAGGAGGTGATAGCTATAAAATTCAGCAGAATGACTACTAACCTCGATCTCGCACATAAATATGAGCGCATCGGGTATAAAGTGGTAGCTCTTTCCTACTGGGTTGGAGAGTCTCTCCCTATGACTATCCACCTTGAAAAAGTAGTTTAGCGCTACATGTAACTGTAAACCATCGCTCCAATGCGACCCGCGTAATGTCAATAATACTCGAAAAAAATCTAATATTTTATTGACATAAAAGAGAAAATATTCTATTATTACATTAAGCACTATGAAAATATTCTAGTCACAGCTTTTTAAATTGGCGTTTATCGGCTGTTACATGTTATTTACGAGAATGTTTTCTCTTTACATCCTCTATAATACGAGAATATTTTCTTGTTGTCAAGCATTTTTTGAGAATATTTTCTCGTAGAAAGAGGCGAGCTATGACCCTAAAAGAAAGAATTAAAGAATTGGCAAATGCTAAAGGCATAAGCCTTCCTGTACTTGAATCAGAACTCGGTTTTGGTAATGGAACTATTGTCAAATGGGATAAGTCTACTCCCAATGCTGAAAAATTAAATACAGTTGCAAAATACTTTGGTGTATCTATGGATTATTTGTTAAACGGAGACTCGGAAACCGCATTAACAAATAAAGACGAAAGAGATATCAAAGAAATCCTCGCCAACACCGAGCAACTACTCAAGCAGGATGGACTCATGTTTGATGGTGATCCAGCATCACCGGAGGCGATTGAGTCTATTCTGTCAGCTATGCAGATTGGCATGGAGATGGCGAAGAAAAAGAACAAGGAGAAATACACTCCGAAAAAGTATAAAAAGGATTGATGTTATGAATATTAAACGGCTGGCGGATTCTCTGGTCAGAAAGTACAATACAAGGAATCCCTTTGAGATCATAAGTCATCTCAATGTAATAGTTGTCTTTTATCCTCTTTGCAGGGTAAAAGGGTTTTATCAGTACTTTCAGCGTAACAATATCATCTATATTGATGAATCATTATCCGATCAGGAGAAACTGTTTGTCTGTGCGCATGAGTTAGGACATATGCTCCTGCATAAGAAAGCGAACGCTATCTTTATGGATTCTCGGACACAGCTCAATACTACCAAGTACGAGATCGAAGCAGATCGGTTCGCAATGGATTTACTGCTTTCCGATGCAGACATAGAGGAGCACTTGGATTTTTCCACAGCGCAGTTTTCGCGTCTATTCGGATATAATAAAAAGCTAATAGAATTACGGTTGAAAGATTTTAATTAATGTGGTGTTTCTCGGGGGGGGGAGGAAATTATGGGATTTTTTGATTTGTTTAAAAGGCAAAAGCCAGTTGATCTTGTAGCGCTTCAAAGGGATTTAGAGATAGTAAACGACTGTGCTCAGTTAATAGAAAATACTGTAAATCCTGAAACCTTTTTCAGTCGATATGATTTATATATGGAAAAGCTCGCCATATTAGCAGAAGCTCAGGCATCCCATCGGGTAAAGGTCAAAGGGGATAATCTTATTCAGAAATACGAAAGAATGAATACAGATGAACAAAAGATTGAAACAATAAATGCTTTTATTGATAGAATGTGGGCTGATACATGCAAAAAAGCGGATAAGCTGAAAACCGAGAAAGGGAAAGAAAATAGATTCAACAAATTCGTCGAATCCTTATCTTCCTACAATGAACGCATGCCTGCTCAATGCTTAGAACACTATAACACTTTATTTTCAAATGCGCCTCGCACAACAACGAAAAATAGAAATAAAATTAATGCTGACAAAATTGATAAAATGCAACGTATAGCAGCTAGTGATACTTATAGAAACCAGATATATAAGAAATATTATAGGCATTATCCGGAAAAACCTTTTATTTCTCAAGACAGAGAGCTAAACACCGATTGGCTAAAACAGGTTGAGACATTCGGGGAATCCGCGCTTGTCCCTAAAAACATAATGACACGGTTTTCTGATGGTCTTCTTCCAGGACATGTTTACATGTTATATTGGATAGATAAAATACATAGAAAAAGGATACCCGTCTACTTTGAGTATGAATTTGGAATTGACTTTGACAAGGAAAAGCTGTTCTTACAAGAAAATGGTTATCTGGATAATGGTAATCATTTAACGGAAAAGGGCAGGCAGGCGATACTAGCACACTATAATGTTGTAGAGAGTAAAAAGTGATGGCTCCAAACAATAAGCTGGCCGCACTCCGACCGATGAAGAAATGAAGCTCATCAATAATGAATAAGATATAACCGCTACGACGATTATATAGTGGTGTTTCATGAAATATTATATTCAGAAAGGAAGTGTTTCTATGCCATTCCCCAAAGAAGACGCTTACACTATTGACGATATCTACGCTCTCCCAGATGGAGAACGCGCTGAACTAATCGACGGAAAAATGTATATGATGGCGCCGCCAAGCCGGATTCACCAGAAACTTGTCATGGAATTGTCAGCAACGATCAGAAACCACATCAGGGAAAAGAAAGGTTCCTGCGAGGTTTATCCTGCCCCATTTGCTGTATTTCTAAATGAGGATGATAAGAATTATGTTGAGCCGGATATAAGCGTCATATGTGACAAAAACAAGCTCACAGACAAAGGCTGCAAGGGCGGTCCTGATTGGATTATAGAGATTGCCTCCCCATCCAGTCAGCGCATGGACTACCTGACAAAACTATTCAAATATCGCACTGCCGGAGTCCGGGAATACTGGATCTTAAATCCTGAAAAAGAAACCGTGCAGATATATTCGTTTGAAGGAAAAGAAGATTCTGCGCAATATTCATTTAATGACAATATTTCATCGGGTATATTTAGCGATTTAAACCTCTGCATTTCTGAACTATTATGATAGAACCGCCCCGGCGCGCTAACCCCAGATCCGCCGGGGCATCCACAACAGAATAATGTATTTACCCAGGCAGCCGAGGGGCGTGCTGGTTCCCGATCCGAGTCTTGCGGAAAGGGGAAAGCTTATGAGTACATATGAAGAATTTATGATCATACTGGCCGTAGCCGGATTAATTGTCTCAATTCTGAATTTGAAAAATAAGTAAGCCGCCCTGCATCTTGGTCGGATCGGACGGCTTACTAATGTAACTGTTGATTCGCCGGATCGGGTAGCTTGCACCTACCCGTCGGCTGTCTTGTTAAGTACATTATAGCAAATGTACCCAAAAAGTCAACCGCCCCGGTGTTGACGCACCAGAGCGGAAATACTTTCAGATTATTACAGCTTTACTAGTATAGCACTTTTTATATTGAAATACAAATACAAATTTTTGTGAATACTTGACAAGACTTCTGCATATGATATAATGCTAATGTAATTAGCAAATGACTGGTGTCCGGTCGCAAAAAGAGCCTTGGATTGTATTCCAAGGCTCTTTTTGCATACACAGGGGAAATAATTATGAATGAAATTAGATATACCACTCCGAGTGAACAAATTCAAAAATTACGCTCACAAAATATGGTTGTTCTTGACGAAGAATATGCAGAAGAACAATTATTCCAATGTGGATACTCAAATTTAATCAAGAGTTACCGAGATCCGTATATTTTTGTTTCAAACGGCAATAAGATATATCGTTCTGGTGTCACCTTTGAACAAATTCAGTCCTTATATACACTGGACAAAAATCTGCGTAACGCTGTCATGGGAGCAATGCTCGATTTGGAAGAACATATCAAAGAGGCGTCAGCAGATGTTATAGCTTCTTCTTTTGGTGTTCACCAAGATGAATATTTACAGTTCAGAAATTATAGAGATAAATCCAAGAAGAAATATCGTTTCTCACTTGCTGGCATTATAGAAACTATGAAACGGGCATTAGAAACAGACAAAAATCCTATTGCACACTATTCTTCTTCGCATGGAATAGTCCCTCCTTGGATTCTTTTCAAAAGTATTTATTTTAGCACTATTGTTAACTTTATCCATCAATTCAAACCTGCTGAACAAACAAAAATGGTCGAACATTTATATGATTCCAATTCCAAAATACCGAAATCTGTCCTTCCCCAATTAATGATGGATACTCTTTTTGTTTGTTTGGAATATAGAAATCTAGCGGCTCATGGTGGACGTATTTACAATTATGAATGCGAAAAAGAGTTACGCTTTTACCAGGATCCGGATTCTAGTTTACACGGGTTTAATCTTTTGTTATTATTATTAAGTTTTTTCAAGTATAAGGCCCCTTTGGAAATATTAGAAAAGGCTCTTAACAAAGAATTAAATCGACACTGCAGCGCTTTTCCAGAAGATGTTACATACTTAGGACAAATTTTAAATGTAGATATTACTGTACACAATACTGTCTGGATTACCAATAATAGTCAAAAATATCATAAATATAAACATTGTAGTGGAATCCAAAATGCCAAGGGTATAGATATTAAAGAGGCCGATTCTCAAGGATACACGCCTTGTAAAAAATGTTGCAAATAATAAAAGCCGCCCGATGCGCCAACATCGGACGGTCATAGGAGTACGGCCCGAAGGACGTACAATAGCTTATCACACGGAATATTGTATCATCTTCGGGGCAGTCACACAATCCAGAACATTTGTGCTGGCTGTTATTTTTATACCATGAAAGAAGGTGATAACCATGCCAAGACGCAAGAAATTTCCAAAATTGCCGAATGGCTACTGAGGTACGGGCAGATCAGATACCTCGGGAAAGGCCGCAGGAATCCATATGGCGTGTATCCGCCTGCGGTTGAAGAATATGACAATGGGCGCAAGAAAACGCCTCCTGCCCTATGCTACGTGTCCGACAGGATGGTGGGACTGGCTGTGCTCACCTCCTACAAAGCCGGAACATATAAGCCAGGGGATGAAATCCTGATCGAACAGCAAATGAGAACTGTTGCAGCAAACACCGAAAAGCTATTTGACAACCTGATCGCTGATTACAACAAGGCTGTCTTGTCCGTAGAAAGCGAAGATAAGCCCACATTCTCAGACATCTATAAGAAATATTATCTTGATAAGTTCGGCGTAGAATACGGTCATTCTGGAAAACGCACGGCAATGGAAAACAGTATGGCAGCCGCGTTTAAAAACTGTGCTGACATCCATAATTCCGTTTATGCTGATTTGAAAGCGGACGACTTGCAAGCTGTAATTGACCGTGTGGCCAACCGTCTGTCTCACTCTTCGGCCGAACTGGTTAAAACTCTGCTGAGCCAGATGGATCGGTACGCTATTTCGAATGACATCTGCGAAAAAGGATACGCTCAGTTTACACGGATCAAAATTGCCGATGATGATGAGCACGGTGCCCCGTTTTCAGATTCCGATCTAAAAATCTTATGGAAGCATAAGCAGGATGAAACCGTTGAAATGATACTTATTATGTGTTTTTCCGGCTTTCGTATTTCTGCTTTCAAAGATCTGAAAGTAAATTTAAAGGACCTGTATTTTCAGGGAGGAGTTAAAACAGCAGCCGGGAAGGATCGCATCGTACCTATTCATAGTGCCGTCCTTCCACTGGTACGCCGAAGGATCAGGCAGTACGGAAAGCTCCTGCCGATCAGTGACCAGAAATTCAGATCAGCAATGTATTCAGTCTTAGCAGATCTTGGAATTGAGAAGCACACGCCGCATGACTGCCGCCATACATTTTCACGCCTGTGTGAAAAATTTGAGGTAAACGAGAATGATCGGAAACGAATGATGGGGCATTCTTTTGGAAATGATATCACAAACGGGATTTATGGGCATCGGACTGTTGAAGAGCTCAGAGAACAGATCGAAAAGATAAAAGTGGATTTGTTGTAAACGTGTTGTAAACCGTTCACATTTTCTTCAAAGTTTTCTTCTGTTTTTCACTCCCTATAAATGCCTTCAAACCCGCATGGTTGACAGCTTTTTCGGGGTTTTTCTGCCAACCATGCGGGGTATCGTAAATTTGTTTATTTTTAAATAACTATTAATTTTAATATATTGTACAGCTATTTAGTGCACTAACATATCCTGCGACTCACGTCCGGAAGCGGATCGGATGGTTTGCGATACGTATTCTGTGAAAGGGGACAGCCGTGCGATGTTCCGTTCCAGAATCCGGAAAATCTAGCAGGCCGAAGAGATGTTTAAATACAAAGCGGCGCTCCGGGCAACTCGCTCCGCTCAGACAATCCCTGCGCGCCGCTTAACAACATCTCTCCGCCCTAAAGATTTTCAGCGGATTCCTCCAAAGTCACATCTCCCGGCTGCCCCCTTCCTCAGAAAGTATACTCAAACCATCCGCTCCGCTTCCTGCGCATTCCCTGTCGGAATGTCATTGCCCAAATAGGCTGAAACGCACAACTGGCGCGGCTTGTAGGCTTTCCATTACGAAAATCTTCCGGCCGCGCCTGCTTCTTCTGAC
>CALWTQ010000020.1 GCA_944384505.1 uncultured Mediterraneibacter sp. | reverse complement strand
AGAATTATCTGAAAATTAAAGAAATAAACTGACATTAATAAATGAAAAAAAGTGCCCATGATTACTTGACACATACTACAGTCAGGGCTGTTGTTGAAGATCCTGAAAAATCTGTTATAATATCTATAAATAAAAGCAGTATAAGAGAGGAGTTTATGAGAAAACTAGCTTTAAATGATGAAATATTACTAAATATCGAGAAGCCTGCCCGCTATATCGGCGGCGAGGTGAACTCGGTCATGAAGGACAAGGAAAAGGTGGATATCCGTTTCGCCATGTGTTTTCCCGATGCCTATGAAATCGGGATGTCCCACCTTGGCATTCAGATACTCTACGATATGTTTAACCGCAGGGAGGACGTGTGGTGCGAGCGGGTCTATTCTCCGTGGAGAGATTTAGACAAGGTGATGAGGGAGAAGAAGATCCCTCTTTTTGCGCTGGAGTCACAGGATCCGGTTAAGGATTTTGATTTTCTCGGGATTACGATCCAGTTCGAGATGTGCTATACGAATATTCTGCAGATCCTTGATTTGAGCGGGATTCCGCTTCATGCATCAGAACGTGCAGAGGCGGACCCCATTGTGATCGGCGGCGGCCCGTGCACTTATAATCCGGAACCGCTGGCAGAATTTTTCGATATTTTCTATATTGGCGAGGGCGAGACGGTCTATGATGAACTTCTCGACAGCTACAAGGAGTGGAAGACCTCCGGCAGGACGCGGGAGGAATTCCTGGAGAGAGCCGCGCAGATCGAGGGACTCTATGTGCCGCGCTTTTACGATGCGGCATATCATGAGGACGGTACGCTCAGATCGTTTACACCGAACAACGAACATGCGCCTGTCAGGGTAAAAAAGCAGGTTGTAATGGATGTGACAGACGCATGCTATCCTATGAAGCCGGTCGTGCCTTTTATCAAGGCCACTCAGGACCGTGTTGTCCTTGAAATTCAGCGCGGCTGTATC
The DNA here is from genome assembly GCA_944384505.1 of uncultured Mediterraneibacter sp. Taxonomy (GTDB): domain Bacteria; phylum Bacillota; class Clostridia; order Lachnospirales; family Lachnospiraceae; genus Mediterraneibacter. Next base: position 49,820 of record CALWTQ010000020.1, on the reverse strand, counting down.
CGGGGCTGCCGTTTCTGCCAGGCGGGGATGATTTATCGTCCCACACGGGAGCGGAATGTGGAAAAGCTGAAGGAATACGCCCGCACAATGCTGAAAAATACCGGACATGAGGAGATCTCTTTGAGTTCCCTCAGCTCCAGTGATTACTCCGAATTAAAAGAGCTGGTGAATTTCCTCATCGATGAATTCAAAGACAAGGGAATCAACATCTCTCTGCCGTCCCTCAGGATCGACGCCTTTTCCCTGGACGTGATGAGCCGGGTTCAGGATATCCGCAAGAGCAGCCTGACCTTTGCCCCGGAAGCGGGATCCCAGCGGATGCGCAACGTGATCAATAAGGGGCTGACAGAAGAGGATATTATTGACGGCGCGGGACAGGCCTTTGAGGGCGGCTGGAGCAAGGTAAAGCTCTACTTTATGCTGGGCCTTCCCACGGAGACAGAGGAAGATATGAGGGAGATCGCCCGCCTTTCCGATCGTGTGGCGCGCAGATATTATGAGATTCCAAAAGATCAAAGGCATGGGAAATGTCAGATCACTGCAAGTTCTTCCTTCTTTGTCCCCAAACCGTTTACTCCTTTCCAGTGGGCGTCTATGCTCCCGGCGGATGAGTATATGAGAAGAGCCTCCATTGTTAAAGAAGAATTCCAGGCGCAGCTGAACCGCAAGAGCCTGAAATACAACTGGCATGACGCCCAGACAACTGTTCTGGAAGGCGTTATGGCAAGAGGAGACCGCAGGATCTCTGCTGTGATTGAGGAAGCGTATCGTCTGGGCTGTCTTTTTGATTCATGGACTGAGGCGTTTGATAATAGTCTGTGGATGCAGGCGTTTGAGAACACTGGTGTGGATATCTCTTTCTATAATCAGCGTGAGCGTGGAAAAGATGAACTTTTCCCGTGGGATTTTATTGACATCGGCGTAAGCCGCAATTTCCTCCGGAGAGAGTGGGAGAGGGCAATGAAAGAAACTGTGACGCCGAACTGCAGGATGCAGTGTTCCGGCTGCGGCGCGGCGGCATTTGGAGGAGGTGTCTGTTATGAAGGCAAGAATTAAATTCAGAAAATACGGAGCGCTCCGGTTTATCGGGCACCTGGATGTTATGCGCTTCTTCCAGAAAGTTATGCGCCGGGCTGATATTCCTATCGCTTTTACCGGCGGATACAGTCCACATATGATTATGTCCTTTGCAAGTCCCCTGGGGATCGGGCTGACCAGCGACGGCGAATATTTTGATATCGAACTGCGGGAGCCCGTCTCCTCAGAGGAGGCGGTGCGCCGGATGAACGAAGCCTGTGTAGAAGGTATTGAGGTGATCAGTTTCAGACAGATCGCGGAAGAAAAGAAGATGACCGGCATGACGATCCTGGCCGGCGCTGACTACCTCGTCACTCCAAAAGAAGAAACGGAAGAATCCCTGCCTCAGAATTGGATGACAGGATTCCGTCGGTTTATGGATCAGAAGGAAATCCGTGTCATAAAGCAGACGAAGAAGAGTGAACGTGAGATGAATATCCGTCCGCTGATCTATGACTGGGAATTCCGGGATGGCGGCATATTTCTGCAGCTTGCCGCCGGAAGCGCGGAGAATCTGAAACCGGATCTGGTTATGGACTCCTTCCTCACATACATGAATCTGAATGAAACTTTTTCTTCCTCGTCTTTTGCCTGTCACAGGCTGGAGATGTATGCCGATACAGGAAAGGAAAACGGCCGCTCGCTTGTGACACTGGAATCCCTTGGAACAGATATCAGATGACGGATATCAGCAAAGGAGCTAAAAAATTGAAACGAAAGATTCTGATTGAAAAACGGGACAACCGGATACGGACCTATTTCTCTGAGGACGGGGATATTGTGGAGATCCACAGCGCTCCTGCCGACGAGAGCGGGAAGAATGCATACCGTCTGGGAGATATTTATATAGGAAAGGTGAAAAATATTGTTCCGAATATAGGAGCCGCATTTATAGAGATCGGCCGCGGCGTCAACTGCTATTATGATATGAAGGACGCAGACAGTGCGCTGTTCACCCGAAAGTGCGGCAGTAAGCCTGTCTGTATCGGAGATGAACTGGTCGTGCAGATCAGCAGGGAGGCCGTGAAAACCAAAGCCCCGACGGTCACCGGGAATTTAAGCTTCACCGGGAGATACGCGGTTCTGACTCACGGAAATACGCGGATCGGAGTCTCATCCAAGATTCCGAAGGTTCAGAGGGATGAATACAAAGAACGGCTCAGTTTTCTGAAAAATGACCGGTACGGAATTATTGTCCGGACGAATGCGAAAGATGTCCCTTTTCATGAAGTGGAGGAGGAGATCCGTTCTCTTTTGAAGGAATATGAAGATCTTATGGCCGCGGCGCCCACAAGAGTCTGCTTCTCCTGCCTGAAATCAGCCCCTCCGTCCTATATTCTGGACCTGAAAAATGTTTATATGGACGGGATGGAAGAAATCATTATAGGTGACAAAGAGCTGTATACTCGTATACAATCCTTTTTCCGCGCGGAACTTCCCGAAAGGTCGGATCTGCTGAAGCTATATGACAATCCCGGCTTTCCTCTGGATAAGATGTACAGCACCCAGACTGTCCTGGAGAAAGCTCTGAGGGAACGCGCCTGGCTGAAAACCGGAGGATACCTGGTCATCCAGCCGACAGAAGCTCTGACGGTGATAGATGTTAACTCCGGGAAAAACGCCGTGAAGGCGGGAAGCAGGACAGGCAGCGAAGAGGGAGCGATGAAGGTCAATCTGGAAGCGGCCAAAGAGGCGGCGAAACAGATCCGGCTCAGGAACCTGTCCGGCATTATCCTTGTAGACTTCATTAATCTGGAGTCTGAGGAAAATACCAGGACGCTTCTCCACGAATTCCGGAGACTCCTGGCGAGAGATCCCATCCAGACCACCCTTGTGGATATGACGCCGCTGGGGCTTGTGGAAATAACAAGAAAAAAGGTGCGCAGGCCTCTCGCTGAGCAGGAGGGATTGTAAACAGCAGCAGGATAGCAACAGTTCAGTCAGGAGTTCAAGATTTTTTCGTTTACAAGCCGCGGAACTGGCGTTATAATATTGTACCGAGAGTGTGCCCCGCAAGGGCGCGGACTGTACATTTGAAGAAGAAAGATGAGGATGAAGGATAATGAAAAAAGTGGTAAAGTTCGGCGGAAGTTCTCTTGCGAGCGCTGAGCAGTTTAAGAAAGTTGGAAATATCATCCATGCGGATGAGAACCGGCGCTATGTGGTTCCGTCAGCTCCCGGGAAACGTTTTCCCAGCGACACGAAAGTGACGGATATGCTTTACGCATGTTATGCCGCCGCGGAGAAGGGGGAGAATTTTCTTGATCTTCTCGCCCAGATCCAGGCAAGATATCAGGAGATTATTGACGGCCTGAACCTTGATTTCTCCCTGGAGAAAGATTTTGAAGTCATCGAGAAGAATTTTCAGGAAAAGGCAGGCATCAATTATGCGGCGTCCCGGGGCGAGTATCTGAACGGGAAAATTATGGCTGCTTATCTTGGATTCGAATTTGTGGACGCGGCGGAAGTTGTCCGCTTTAATGAGGACGGATCTTTTAATGATGATGTGACCAATGAACTTATGTCTGAGCGCCTGAAAGATATGCAGACAGCTGTCATTCCGGGATTCTATGGAGCGAAAGCTGACGGGACAGTAGTGACTTTCTCCCGCGGGGGGTCTGATATCAGCGGATCTCTTGTGGCTCTTGCTGTCCATGCGGATCTGTATGAGAACTGGACGGATGTATCCGGTTTCCTCATCGCTGACCCGCGTATCGTGAAGAATCCGAAGTCGATCGAGACGATCACTTATAAAGAGTTAAGAGAGCTCTCCTACATGGGCGCCAGCGTTCTTCATGAGGACGCCATCTTTCCGGTAAGGAAAGCGGGAATTCCTATTAATATACGCAATACGAACGCTCCTGAAGACAAAGGGACTCTGATTGTGGAGAGCACATGCAGGCAGCCCAGATATACGATTACCGGGATCGCGGGGACGGACGGCTTCGTCTCTATTACAATAGAAAAGGCTATGATGAATTCAGAAGTAGGTTTCTGCCGCAAGGTACTGCAGGTGTTTGAGGACAATGGAATCTCTATCGAGCATATGCCTTCCGGAATTGATACAATGACAATTTTTGTACACAAGGATGTATTTGAAGAGAAAGAACAGAAAATCCTTTCTGATATTCAGAGGGCCGTTAATCCGGATCATATTGAGCTGGAATCGGACCTTGCGCTGATCGCGATTGTGGGGCGCGGTATGAAGTCTACGCGGGGGACGGCAGGGCGGATTTTCTCCGCGCTTGCGCACGCGCATATTAATGTAAAGATGATTGACCAGGGCTCCAGCGAGCTGAATATTATCGTGGGAGTAAAACATGAGGATTTCAAAAACGCGATCCGGGCTCTGTACGAAATCTTTGTACTGACCCAGATATAAATGAACTGATAACATACAAAAGAAAGGCGGGTACCAGGCAGAATGAATATCCTGTTCTTTTTAAAGCCGAAGGGCGAAGTTGCATATATACATGACTACTGTACGCTCCGCCAGGTGCTTGAGACAATGGAGTACCATAAATACGCCTCCATCCCCATGCTCAACAGAGCGGGGGAGTATGTCGGAACAATTACAGAAGGAGATCTTCTGTGGGGAATTAAACAATATACGGATCTGAATCTGAAAAAGGCGGAGAATATCTTTATTCAGGAATTTCCCAGAAAGGCGGACTACGAAGCGGTTTCCGCCGACTCGGATATGGAAGACCTGATTCAGAAAGCCATGAATCAGAATTATGTCCCGGTGGTGGACGATGAGAAAAAGTTTATAGGGATCATCACCCGGAAAAGTATCATTGAATACTGCTATGAAAAGCTGAAAAAGTTTCCTGAAGAGTATTGACTTCTCTGAAATCAATATGGTATATTATAACAGTATGCCGCACAATGAGGTTTAAAGTTCTGCGCCGCAGACACCGTAATTGGCGAGTAATGATAATAGGAGGTGCCATATGTACGCGATTATAGCAACAGGTGGTAAACAGTACAAAGTAGCCGAAGGCGATATCATTAAAGTAGAGAAACTTGGTGTTGAAGCTGGGGAGACTTATACATTTGACCAGGTGCTTGCAGTGAATAACGACAAGCTGGTTGTTGGAAATCCGACTGTTGAAGGTGCAACAGTTACAGCTTCTGTAATCGGTGACGGGAAAGCGAAGAAAGTTATCGTTTACAAGTATAAGAGAAAAACTGGATACCATAAGAAGAATGGTCACAGACAGCAGTACACAGCTGTTAAGATCGACAAGATCAACGCGTAAGCGCAGGATCCATGATTAAGGTAACCGTTTATAAGACCGACCGGCACGAATATGCAGGTTTTGACATGCACGGACACGCGGAGTACAGTGATCCCGGAAAGGATCTCGTATGTGCTGCTGCATCCGCCCTTGTCATTAATGCTCTGAATTCTATCGAGCGTTTTACAGATGATGAGACAACCTCTGTTGCAGATGAAGAGGCAGGCTCAATTGAGTTCCGTTTTAAGAGCAGGCCTTCCCATGATGCCGGACTGCTGCTGGATTCTATGATTCTTGGTCTGGAAGAAATTGAAGCCAGCGAGGAATATGAACCATACATTGACATTATTTTCAAGGAGGTGTAAGAACCATGATGAAAATGAATCTTCAGTTTTTTGCTCATAAAAAGGGAGTTGGTTCTACAAAGAACGGACGTGATTCCGAGTCCAAGAGACTGGGCGCGAAGAGAGCGGACGGACAGTTTGTAAAAGCCGGAAACATCCTCTACAGACAGCGCGGAACAAAGATTCACCCGGGTGTGAACGTTGGACGCGGCGGTGACGACACTCTGTTCGCACTGGTAGACGGTGTAGTGAGATATGAAAGAAAAGGAAGAGATAAGAAACAGGTTTCTATCTATCCGGTGGCTGAATAATCGGGCTGACAAAAGGCTCCGGCCGGAACTTTTCACTCGCATAAAAGGCAGAATTAAGCCCCAGACTTTTGTCTGGGGCTTTTGTACAATACAAGTGTGACCGTTATCATTTAACAGACAGAAGGAGAACAATATGTTTGCAGACAGAGCGAAAATCTATATCCGTTCCGGCAAAGGCGGAGACGGGCACTGCAGCTTCCGCAGAGAACTCTATGTGCCGAACGGCGGGCCGGACGGCGGCGACGGCGGAAGAGGAGGGGATCTGATCTTTGAAGTGGACAAAGGCCTTAACACCCTGGCTGATTACCGTCACAGGCGCAAATACGCGGCCGGTGACGGAGAACCCGGCGGGAAACGCAGATGCCATGGAAAAGACGGCAAAGACCTGATTCTCTATGTGCCGGAGGGAACCGTAATCAAGGAGGCGTCTTCCGGAAAAGTAATCGCGGATATGTCCGGAGAGAACAGGCGCCAGATCGTGCTCAAAGGCGGGAAAGGCGGCCTTGGAAACCAGCATTTCGCGACCGCCACCATGCAGGTTCCTAAATATGCCCAGCCCGGGCAGCCGGCCAGGGAATTGGAAGTAAACCTGGAGCTCAAGGTGATAGCCGACGTAGGGCTGATCGGATTTCCTAATGTAGGGAAATCCACCCTTCTTTCCCGGGTGACAAACGCAGAGCCGAAGATCGCCAACTACCATTTCACGACACTGAGTCCTAATCTTGGCGTTGTGGATCTGGACGGGGCAAAGGGATTCGTTATGGCGGATATTCCCGGCCTGATCGAGGGGGCCTCTGAGGGAGTAGGCCTTGGCCACGAATTTCTCCGCCATATTGAACGTACAAGGCTGATGATCCATGTAGTAGACGCTGCCGGCACAGAGGGCCGTGATCCCGTAGACGATATCTATAAGATCAATGAAGAGCTTAAAGCTTACAACCCGGAGATCGCACAGCGTCCCCAGGTAATCGCGGCCAATAAGACGGATTTGATCTATGACCCGGATGAAGATCCGGTGGAACGGCTGAAACAGGAGTTTGAGCCGCAGGGGATTAAAGTATTTCCTATTTCCGGGGCGACGGGAAACGGAATCTCTGATCTTTTGTATTATGTGAGCAGAAGACTGGATGAGATCGAGACGCCTCCGATTGTCTTTGAACAGGAATTCTTCCCTGATGAAGAGCTGATCTACGAAAATCTTCCGTACACTGTGGAAGTGGAAGACGGCATGTATGTGGTAGAAGGACCGAAGATCGAAAAGATGCTCGGATATACGAATCTGGATTCTGAAAAAGGATTTGCATTCTTCCAGAAGTTCTTAAAAGAGACCGGAATCCTGGATGAGCTGGAGGCAAAGGGAATCCAGGAGGGAGACACAGTAAAGATGTATGGTCTCCAGTTTGACTATTATAAATAATAAGGAGCAGTATATGACAACAAAACAACGCGCATATCTCAAAAGTCTTGCTATGACCATGGAGCCTATCTTCCAGGTCGGCAAGTCCAGTATGACCCCGGGACTGACTGAGGCAATCTCTGAGGCTCTTGCAGCCAGAGAGCTGATCAAAGTCAGTGTCCTTAAAAACTGTGCGGATGATCCCCGCGAGCTGGCCGAGCTGATCGCAGAGCGCACACGCTCTCAGGTCGTTCAGGTCATCGGCAAGAAGATCGTCCTTTACCGTGAGGGAAAAGACGACAAAAAGAAAATCATGCTTCCACTGTAAATCCGGAAAACAGGGAAATACTAAGAAAACAGACTCCGTGAGGAAAAAGTGAGGAAACATATGAAAATCGGAATTATGGGAGGCACCTTTGATCCTGTTCACATCGGCCATCTTCTCCTGGCGGAATTTGCCTATGAGGATTTCAATCTGGACAAGATCTGGTTTCTCCCAAATGCCAATCCGCCCCATAAAAAGGCGGAGCACACAGAAGAAGCGCTGCATCACAGAATAGAGATGCTCCGGCTTGCGATCAAAGATATGCCATATTTCCATCTCTGCCTGTATGAAGCAGAGACGACAGAACATTCGTATACGTACAGCACATTAGAAGCATTCCGCAGACTATATCCGGAACATGAGTTTTACTTTATCCTGGGAGCGGATTCTCTCTTTACAATAGAACAGTGGAAATGCTTTGAGAAAATTTTCCCAAACTGTACGATCCTGGCGGCTATGAGGGATGATAAGGACGTCGGATCTATGAAACAGCAGATCGCTTATCTGGAGAAGAAATATGACGCCTCCATCCAGCTTCTGCAGGCGCCGCTCGTTGAGATTTCTTCGACAGCGCTGCGCGCCAGAGCCGCCAAAGGGCTGAGTACCCGGTACATGGTCACTGATGATGTAGCTGATTATATCAAAAAGAATAATCTTTACCGGGAGGATCTTAAATAAGATTTTAAACGATACCTTAACCAGATGAATCCTGAAAGGAGCGTCAGAAAAGATGAATGAACAGCTGGCAGAAATCAAAAAGGAGATTTCGAAAAAGCTGAAAAAAGACCGGTATGAACACACCATCGGAGTGATGTACACCGCATCCTCCCTTGCTATGTGCTATGGAGCCGACCTCCAGAAAGCTCTGACCGCAGGCCTTCTTCATGACTGCGGGAAATACTGTTCCGCAAAAGATCAGATCAAATACTGCGAAAAGCATCAGATTGAGCTCACAGAATCTGAGCTGTCTATGCCGGCGCTGGTGCACGCGAAGCTTGGCGCATATCTTGCGGAACATGAGTATGAGATTTCGGATCCTGAGATTCTCAGCGCCATTACCTATCACACAACAGGAAGACCGGGTATGACGCTGCTTGAGAAGATCATCTATATCGCGGACTATATTGAGCCGAACCGTAAGGAAATCCCGGGACTTTCGGAAATACGCAGTATTGTATTCCAGAATATAGACCGGGCAGTATATCTGTCCGCGAAAGGAACTGTCCGTTATCTGGAAAACGGAGGTAAATCTGTAGATCCGATGACCGTAAGCACATGTGAGTATTACAATCCTGAGAGATAAGTCTCTCACAGAACAGATAACATATATCCTACGAGAGAAGGAGGAGTGAAATGAACCAGTCAAAAGAAATGGCGAAAATTGCCTATGAAGCCCTCAGCGAAAAAAAAGGAGAAGATATCAAAATTATTGATATCGCTGGAATCTCCGTGCTCGCTGACTATTTCCTGATCGCCAACGGAAACAGCTCAAGCCAGGTGACGGCACTGGTAGATAATGTGGAAGAGAAGCTCCACAAAGCAGGGTTCCAACTAAAGCAGAGAGAAGGGCAGTCCGGAGGAAGCTGGGTGCTTCTCGACTTCGGCGATATCATTGTGCACGTGTTTGATAAGGAGAACCGCCTGTTCTATGACCTTGAGAGAATCTGGAAAGACGGCAAAGATATCGCACCGGAAGAGCTGAATTAATCCGGCGCTGTCCTTTGGCATGAACAACTTACAGACACTGAATAGACTAAAGTGAACCGGCAGACATCAAAAGGAGGAGCGGCATTGTTTGATTACGAAATGATAAAGTCACTGAATAACCTGGAAATACTGATATACAACTATGTTGTATGCAATCCCCAGAAGGTGATTGACATGACGATACGCGAGCTGTCCAACGAACTTCACGTATCCACGACCACCGTTCTCAGGTTCTGCCATAAAGCCGGCTGCGAAGGATATTCTGAATTCAAATACTCATTAAAAGAATATGTGAAAAATAACAGAACAAATGATGTAATCGAAGATTTTACGATTCTTCAGGATTTTTTCGAAAAGGCAGAGAGCAGAGAGTTCAATGCCCAGCTTCAGACTGCCGCTGAAATTATCTGTTCCAAGCAGAACATCTATTTTATCGGAATGGGTACGAGCGGTACACTGGGAAAGTACGGAGCAAGATATATATCCAATCTCGGACTTAAGGCATTTTATATTGACGATCCATTCTATCCCACCGAGGGAGGGGATTACACAAATTCAGCCGTTATAGTCCTTTCTGTCAGCGGGGAACAGAATATACTGCACAAGCAGATCGTCGGACTGAAAAACGGGAATGCCGCGATTATAAGTATTACAAATACGCGGCAGTGTACTCTGGCCAGCATTTCAGATTTTAACATTGCATATTATATGCCTATGAAAGTTCTTCCCGGTCTGTATAATGTGACAAGCCAGGTTCCGGTGATATACATTTTGGAATCTATCGCGCAGAAAGCCCAGATTATCAAAAACCGGGAACAGTGACACATTTTACTTGATTTTTTGTATATTATGTATATTTTTCACCGCTAAAAACAAGCAATTTGCACTATATAGAGTGCGTTGCTTGTTTTTTTCATGTAACAAATTTCTAAATAAGTTGATAATTTTCTAAAGCCTTTGAACATCTTTTCTTCTTCCAAAAATAGTTTTATTATAAAGTTACGTTGACAAGGCGCCAAATGTCAATCACAGAGAGGAGGACTTTCATTGAGGTTTGAACATGATTTTCTGTTCGGCGCTGCATCTGCAGCTTACCAGATCGAGGGAGCGTATAACGAAGACGGAAAGGGCGTATCAAACTGGGATGTATTTTCTAAGATAGAAGGAAAAACGCTGAACCATACAAACGGAGATACAGCGATTGATCATTATCACAGATATAAAGAAGACGTCAGGCTGATGGCGGAAATGGGCCTTGAATCATACCGTTTTTCAATCGCCTGGACAAGGATTATTCCCGGGCCTGACGGACAGATAAACGAAAAAGGAATTGAATTTTATGAGAATCTGATTGATGAATGCCTGAAATACGGAATTGTTCCGTTTGTCACCCTGTACCACTGGGATCTTCCTCAGTACCTTGAGGAAAAAGGCGGCTGGAGCAATAAAGAGACAATTGACGCTTTTGTCCGTTATGCCGGTATCTGTTTCGAAAGATTCGGGAAAAAAGTAAAGCACTGGATTACATTTAACGAGACCGTATACTTTCTCAGATTCGGCTATATTACCGGAGCGCATCCGCCGGGCAGGAAGAACGACCAGAAAGGATTTTTTCAGGCGCTTCACAATGTAATGACAGCTCACGCGAAAACAGTACTCTTATATAAGAGCCTGAAACAGTACGGAGAAATCGGATTTTCCCATGGATTCGCGCCTAACTATCCCGCGTCCTCAGATCCGGCGGACGCAGACGCTGCCAGACATGCGGACTGTTTTGAGAATTATCTTCATCTGGATCCGGTATTTCGGGGTGAATATCCTGCATACTGTCTGGATTCCATGCGGGCGAGGGGAGTGATGTTCGATTATACGGACGACGAGATGGCAGCTCTGAAAGAGGCTTCCTCCCTGACGGATTTCCTGGGGCTGAACTACTATCATCCAAACGCAGTGAAAAAGACGTCAGACACAGAGGACATTTCGATTGATTATTCCCGTGAAGCCAATACAGGGCAGAAACGCCAGTATTACTACGACGGATACTATGAGATCGTAAAACCTGCTGATAAGACGTACACCAAGTGGGGCTGGGAAATTTCACCGGAGAGCCTTATTGAAGGCATCGAAAAAATCAATGCCAGATATAACGCGAATATGAAAATCTATATTACGGAAAACGGGCTCGGTGATTATGATCTGGTTATTGACGGCGAGATCGTGGACGTACCGAGAATCAAATATATTGAGAAACATCTGGCGGCAGTTAAAAAAGGAAATGAGGCAGGGCTTAATATTAAAGGGTATTTTGCCTGGTCAGTGATCGATCTTTTAAGCTGGCTGAACGGTTTTGAAAAGCAGTATGGATTTATATATGTTGACCATAAAAATCACCTTGAACGGAAAAAGAAACTGTCTTTCTACTGGTATAAAGAAGTTATCAGGACAAGAGGAGAATTGATAGGAGGAGAAACAAATGTCATATAAAGAAACAGCAGAAGAAGTGCTCAAATACGCAGGCGGTGCAGAAAATGTAAAAAACGTATACCACTGTGCAACCAGACTTCGTTTTACATTAAACAGCTCAGAGCATGTAGATATTGAAAAACTAAAATCAGTAAACGGAGTGCTTAACGTACTCGGAAACGGCACTCAGATCCAGGTTGTGATAGGCAGCGCGGTAAATAAGGTTTATAATGAACTTACACCGATGCTGCCGGAGACCCCTGCAGCTGATAAAGAAGCTGATACCGCGGACAGTGAAGGCTCCAAAGAAAAGAGCAGGCCGATCGACAAGGTGTTTAATGTAATTGCGGGAATCTTTGCGCCGTATCTTCCCCTGCTGATGTGTTCCGGTATTGTTACCGGACTGCTCAGCCTGGCCTCGACAATGGGCTGGCTTGATACCTCGTCAGGATCCTATGCAATCCTGTCCGCGGCAAGCAACTCCCTTTTCTATTTCTTCCCGGTTCTGCTTGCCTACACAGCGGCAAAACAGTTCCACACGAACCCGTTTGTTGCCGTAATGATCGGAGCTGCATTGATTCATCCCACATTTACGGCTCTGGCAGAAGCAGAGGGCGCTGTAACATTCTTCGGGATTCCGGTTATCATGCAGACATATTCATCAACTGTAATACCGGCAATTGCAGGAGTATGGCTTTACTCTGTAATTGACCATAAACTTTCTAAGATACTGCCGGACAGCCTTCGTTCGCTGATTATTACTCTTATAGGCATGGTAATTGTCGTGCCGCTTACAATCATCGTGTTCGGCCCTGTAGGAAATTATTTAAGCACAGCCCTTGGAAACGGATTAAATGCCCTTGTTACATTCAATCCGCTGATTGCGGGAATCATCGGCGGCGGTCTGTGCGGATACATGGCAATGTTCGGTCTGCAGTGGGGTATCATCCCGATTATTCTGATCAACATCTCGAACCTGGGATATGATTACTTTACACCTATGTGGATGATGGGACCCTATGCTCAGGTCGGAGTAGCTCTTGCAGTATTTATCAAGGCAAAACAGCCGGAATTAAAGCAGCTTTCACTTACAGGATTCCTGACCGGATTGTTTACGGGAGTGACAGAACCGATTCTCTACGGACTGCTGACTAAATATAAAAAGTTAAACGTCTACGTCGTGATCGGCGGAGCAGTAGGAGGTGCGGTTGTAGGAGCCACCCACACACAGGTAATTGCATTCCTTTTCGCGGGCGTACTGAACTTCCCGGGATACTTTGGTCCTACATTTATCTACTATATCATAGGCCTTGTCCTCGCGATAGGAATCGCGGCCGTGCTTGCCCTGATCTTCGGCTATGAGGATAAAAAAGGACTGAAAAAAGGCTCAAAAGCAGCCAGATAAGACAGCAATTGGCAGTAATTGATATAAAAAGCAGTCACAGGAAGGGGATCGCTATGGCACGAGAGGATTATGATGAAATCAAAGCGAAATTCGAACAGTTTGCAGCATCCATAAAATACAAAAACACAGAACACATTGCTGAAATTTTCGAGCCGGATGTCAAGTGTTATTTCAGCACAGCCAAAGCTTATACTGACGGCTCAAACCATACAGTATATGGGATAGACAATTTTATAAAAGATATGCCTCAAACCGATTTTTTCCATACGAGAATCTGTAATTACATCTGCCGTCTGAACAGTACGGACGCTCAGCAGTGCGCCCATATCGTGTGTCTCACAGGCAGGTACGGCGAAAAGACGCCATTGTATTTTATGTTTAATATGATGTTTTCAAACCACTGGAAAAAAGGAGAAAAAGGCTGGAGAATCAGTGAAATGCGGATGGATGTGCTCCCTGAAGAAGGCAGCTTTACCGAATTTCAGGAGCATTGGTACTTCGAAGATCCTCATCCGAAAACAGTGCCGGGGATTCATCTCCCCTGCATTAACGGCGAGCTGGATTCCCCATGGTTCCGTATTCCAGATTCAGAAGACGTATTGACAGAAGAGGAGAAGATCGCTCAGGCATTTTACAGATATGCATTTGGCATTGACCATCTTGTGTTCCACGAAGTGGAAAAGGCTGCGGCAGATGATGTAATCGCCGATATCCAGCCCTGGGGCGCGATGGATAAACGAAGCTGGATTTCATCTCTGAAATATCACCGTCAGAAAGACAGACAGTGGGGACACTGCGGCATGGTTCACAGCATTACTGTCCAAGGAGACAGCGCCCACATGCAGATCTACAGGATGTGCGGTCATAAACAAAGGGAACATCCTTATGTATATACAAATGAAAATGTAAATATCGAGCATGCGTGCGCCAGCTATGAAATTGATCTTATTAAAGAGGATAATATATGGAAGATCAAGAGGTGTAACTATTACCTTGGGCTGATCGACCTTGGGAATTATGAGAGAGAAACGGAAGTGATAATATGATCCGGACTGTCACCGGAGATGTCAGCATTGAAAAAATAATGAATACGCTTTCTCACGAACATATCACATTTGGAAAGCCGGGGTATGTCGGAGACGATGACAATTGCTACAGCCGGAAAACTGCGTATAAGAATGCTCTGAGCCGAATTGATATGATCAAAAAATATAATGTAAACCTTGTCGTGGACGCTACTACGGCAGAGTGCGGCAGAGATCCTCATCTCCTTAAAAAGATTTCCGTGGATACAGACGTATTTATCGTCTGCTCAACCGGTTTTTTCAAAGATGAAGACAACATGCTGGCAATCTTGAAAGCAATGTCATACTGCACTGATCTGGAAAAGGAGCTGACCAGATTTTTCATAAAAGAAATCACTGACGGACTCGGAGATACCGGTGTGAGAGCCGGCGCAGTCAAAACCGCATCATCATACGGCCGGATACGTCCACTTGAACAAGTCATTATGAAAGCGGCCGCGCGTGCCGCTCTCACCTGCGGCGTCCCTGTACTGACGCACTGTGACAGGGGAACAATGGCAAAAGCCCAGGCTGAGCTAATGCTGAGTATGAAAATGCCGCTCGAAAAGGTCATCATCGGACATATGACAAGCTGCAGAAATCTTGATGAGATCCGTTTTGTCATGGACAGGGGATTTACAGCAGCTTTTGATCAGTTTGGCATTCTCTCAATCCCGGACATACCGGACGATGAGGAAAAGGCGGCAAATCTTCTCACTCTGCTCCGGGAAGGATATGAAGACAGAATCGTCCTGTCCCATGATACAATGTTTGACCGGATGGGATATATCAGTAAGAGCAAACCTAGATATCCGGATATGGTCTATAAAACAATTCTTCCATATCTGAGAGAAAATGAGATCAGTGAGGATACAATCCGCAAGATCACAAGAGAGAATCTGCTCCGCATCCTGGATCTTGAATCTGGAAAATGACAGCATACAACAGGGGCAGTAACTTAAGGATGGGAGATAAGAACAGGAGAATAAATATGGACGAGATCATCAAACTGTTTCAAAAACGCAGAAGCTGCAGAAAATATAAATCACTTCCTATTGACAGCCGCATATTAGATGAAATCACAGAAGCAGGGCAGTACGCCCCAAGCGGGGGAAACAGTAAAACAGCGCGGATCATTATATTTCAAAACCAGAATCTGATACAGGAACTCGAAAAAATTGCCGAGGATGAATTTGCCGCCATGGAGTCAGGTCCGGACACATATAAGAGCCTCCGCACATCCATTGTGAAATCAAAAGAAGGCGGATATCATTTTACTTATGGCGCGCCTGTTCTTATTCTGATCTGCAATAAGAAGGACTACGGCAACAGTATGGCTGACTGCGCGTGCATTGCTGAGAATATGATGATTGCCGCCACTGCGTACCAGATCGGCTCCTGTTATGTGAACCAGGTCCACTGGCTGACAGAGAGCAGAGCAGTAAGAAAGTTCCTTAAAAGAACCGGGTTTCAGGAAGATGAAGACGTCTATTGTGGAATCATACTGGGACATCCTGAAGAGCCTGAATTCTTTGATAAAAAAAGGACACTCAAAAAGAATACAGTCGTAACCGTTTAGTCTGAGGATTATGTGATTCATACGACCAATTTTATACAAAAAGAATCCCGCTGTTTTTTAGCGGGATTCTGCAGTTTATCTACTTAAAAAATCTCATCACACCGATTACTTTTCCCAGAATTGAAACTTCTTTTACAATAATAGGATCCATAAAATCATTCTCCGGCTGGAGGCGGAACACGCCTTCCTCGCGATAGAACGTCTTGACCGTCGCCCCGTCCTCAATCAATGCGACAACCATATCTCCATTGGAAGCAGTGGCTTCCTGCTCGACGAGAACAAAATCACCATCGAGGATCCCTGCGTTGATCATACTTTCCCCCTTCACTCGAAGAAGGAAAAGCTGCTTATTCGGCATCTGATCTGCAGGAAACGGAAAATAATCTTCAATATTCTCCTGGGCTAAAATCGGCTGTCCGGCCGCTACCTGACCGATAATAGGAACCTGTACCATCTCGCGTCTGGTCAGATTAAACTGATCATCCAAAATTTCTATTGCACGCGGTTTCGTTGGATCTCTTCGAATATAACCGTTCCGCTCAAGCGTCTCAAGATGAGAGTGGACAGAAGAAGTAGACTTTAAGTTTACTGCCTCACATATCTCACGGACCGCCGGAGGGAATCCTCTCGTTAAAATCTGATCTTTAATAAATTCAAGAATTTCCTGTTGTTTTTTACTTATCTTACCCTGCGCCATAACTGCCTCCGAACTTTAATCTTTATTTATATTATCATATGGCAGCAGAAAAAGCAAACGTTTGTTTTGCGAAAATATGTTCGATTTATTATTGACAAACAAATGTTCGCGCTATATAATACAATTATAGAACAGTTGTTCGTAAGAACAAGTATTCGGCATTAAGTATACTTGCATACAATTTTAAATTATTAAAAGAGTCTAGGATCTAAACAAATATTTATATGATTTCAAAATTGTATTTTTGTATACAATACAAACAAGTAAGCAGCATAGTTATTGCTGGCAGGGGAATTCATTAAAAGGGGAGAATGATCATGAAAAAAAGGAACGCACACAGAAATAAAACAAAAAAATGTATCCGCAATTTCACGGCAGGCGTTATTATTTTCCTTTGCGCATGTATGACCTTCGGCGGAGTATTTATGGTCTCCGCGCATGAGAACGGACTTAGCGATGAATCCATATACAAATATTATAAAAGCATTGAAATCCAGCCCGGCGATACGCTCTGGGATATTGCAGAAGAGACAATGACTTCCGAATACAGTTCAACAGCTGAATATGTACAGGTACTTAAAGAAATGAATAATTTGAAGAGCGATGACATTCAGTATGGTCAATATCTCATTATCGCATATGAGGATACAAATTTCATTCCATAAGGTAATAACGGTATCAATATACATCCCTATGTATTGATATATACACTCCAAAACAGCCGGAATAATGGATAGAAGATTATTTTCCGGCTGTTTACTCACACAGATCAATCTATACGACAAATACCGATTTTTCCAAAAGATCTGGACAAAAAACCTTATTTTAGCTATAATAAACTCAATGTATAATAAAAATAAGGGGTAATTTATTATGGAAACATCATCCAAATCAAAAACATATCATGAACAGAAATATATTGATAACACCTTGCGTCTCAGATCTATTCTTAAGACGCTGCCTCCGTTTGCAAAGGATTATTTCCGTGCGGTTGAGCCGACTACATCGGCCAGGACAAGGATTTCTTATGCATATGATATCCGTGTCTTTTTTCATTATTTAATGGATAATAATCCGATTTATAAGAATTATACAATAGATCAGTTTACTCTGCAGGATCTGGAGCGTCTGGAACCGGTTGATATCGAGGAATATCAGGAATATCTGAAAGTTTATGAAAATGACGACAAACAGATCACAAATACGGAAAAAGGCCTTGCTCGCAAGATGTCGGCTCTCAGGAGCTTTTACGGATATTTTTATAAAAGGCAGGCAATTGCGAATAACCCGACGCTGCTTGTGGATATGCCGAAGCTCCATGAAAAGGCGATCATACGTTTGGATACGGATGAGGTAGCGAAACTGCTTGACTATGTGGATCACGGCGGCGATAATCTGACCGGTCAGAGAAAGGTTTATTACGAAAAGACAAAGAACCGTGATCTTGCGATTCTCACTCTTCTTCTCGGAACCGGGATCCGTGTTTCAGAGTGTGTGGGACTTGATATCCAGGATGTAGATTTTAAAAACAACGGCATCAAAGTAACACGCAAGGGCGGAAATGAAATGGTTGTTTACTTTGGTGAGGAGGTAGAAAATGCTCTGAAAACCTATATGTATACAACACGCAGGACTACTCTCCCGCTTCCGGGACATGAGAACGCGCTTTTTCTCTCCACACAGAGAAAACGGATGGGCGTTCAGGCCGTAGAGAATATGGTAAAGAAATATGCCAAAGAAGTGACGCCGAACAAAAAAATTACTCCTCATAAGCTGCGCAGCACTTACGGTACAGCTTTATATAAGGAAACCGGCGATATCTACCTTGTGGCGGATGTCCTCGGCCACAAGGACGTAAATACAACGAAGAAGCATTACGCTGCCATAGATGAGAACCGGCGCAGGCAGGCAGCCGGAGCGGTGAAGCTGCGGGAGGTATAAGTGCTCCCTTCATCAGGGAGTGCCTCGTCTGTACTGCCTGAGCACAAGCACATAAAGCTTTGACAGATTCCTTGCATACAGCGTCATGAGCCCGGACAGTTCGGGCTCATTTTCTATTTTTCTCTGATACTTCATCCCGTCAATATTCTTCAGCTTCGTTTCTTTTTTCAAATGAAGCATCTCCTGGATCTGGTTCAGGATATAATCCGAATACCGTATATACTGTTCCATGATCTTCCTTGCCTCTGTCCCCCGTTTTTTATGCTTGACATGGAAGATCATCTGCTGGATCTCGGAGGCCATCCGCCAGGTGAGCGTAAGTATTTTCATACAGTAATCTTTTTCGGTTTCATCCTTAATAACTTTGGGAAGATCCTCTCTGATCTGCGCGTGCACCATATGATACTGGATCTGAGCGTCACAGATTCTCCAATAGTCAAGCGGCCTGGTCAGTGCATTTTCCAGAATACGCAGATACATGTGATGCATGTGGAAAATCATCTGGAAATTGTATCTTAACTGGCTTCCGAAACTGGTAGGGAAGAAAAACCTGTTTATCACAAGAACGAACAGCACTGCCGCAATTGTATATGCCATACGCAGGAACGCCGCAAAACTGCCGCCCACGGCAAATGTAGTCATTGTAAGCGAAAAGCAGGTGACAAACACAGCGTGCACAATTGTCCCCGGTGTCGCTGTATACATGCATGTAACCAGAATGCCTGCAAGGACAAGATGGGATAGATCGGATGTGAAGGACGGAAGGATCAGCGTGATGATCAGGCAGCCTGCCGTAGTCCCTAGAAAACGGGTGCGCATCCGGTAATTGCTGTCCTCATACATGGGCCGCAGGAGAAGAAAAGCATTCATCACAAACCAGTAAGAATGTCCCTCGCCAAACAGCATGTTTACAGTCATCCCGACTGCAAGAACCACGCTCATGCGCATGGCAAAGCGCATCTCAAAGGTATCCGGGCGCAGTTTGTTCAGGAATTTTTCTTTGAGCTTCTGGCCCGCTGGCACCTCCCAGTGCTCGTCCAGTATCTCTCTGTCCTTTTTCCCTGCCTGATGCAGGATAAACAGATACATCCGGAAAAAGTTCGTTGCTGTTCTGCAGAAATCTGTCTTTATCCTTTCCGCTTTGTGCAGAAGATGCCTTCCTTCTTTCTTCAGCCGTTTTATATCCTCCTCGTTTGAGAAATCGGCTGCTCCCGCTTTTCTCATGTAGCCGGCGATCTCTCTGGCAAAGCCCCTGCTCTCTTCGTCCGATGGAGGGAACGCGCTGTTCTGCGTGGAAACAACATATGCAGTCCTCTGCATTAAGATGGCGAACATATATTTGACTTTCCCGCGCGCAGTGACAATATGCTTTTTCCCGCGCTCATTATAAGCCTCCTGATAAAGCATGCGGAACAGGTCAAACAGGTCTCCCAGCTCCCTGCCGAAATCATTCCCGTCCAGATTTTTCTCCAGGATTATACTTATAAGATACATACATTTCTTCTCAGTGCCCGTGCCCTCCTTTTTCAGGTTCAGCCCAGAATATGAAAGTGCGAGAAAAACTGCCGCGCAGCAGAAGCACATGGCGCCAAACTGTGTGACAAATCCATTCCAGCCCAGAGGCATAAACTGAAGGAAAGTGAAAGTCATCAGGCAGGAGAAATACCCCAGCTTGTTAAATTGGGAGGCCTTGAGAAAGATCAGTATAAAAGGCATCGCCAGGTTAAGGACGATACACAGGAACAGGTTCAAAGTAGCGATATACGCCAGGACTGCAAGTAAAAGGTGCTGTGCGATCAGATAGGCAAGAGAGCCTGCGGTATGCTGCTTCTTATAGTTCAC
The DNA here is from genome assembly GCA_944384505.1 of uncultured Mediterraneibacter sp. Taxonomy (GTDB): domain Bacteria; phylum Bacillota; class Clostridia; order Lachnospirales; family Lachnospiraceae; genus Mediterraneibacter. The sequence goes on along the minus strand of CALWTQ010000020.1, from coordinate 29,428 downwards.
CTGAAAGATCACAGTCCCAAGAGACACAACCATTGTATACTGCATTCCGAAAAAATAAATTACGGCATAAAACAGAATAAGAAAGAGAGCAATGACCGGAAGCGCCACCAGAAACTGGCGGCGCACACCCTCTGCCTGATCATGGATATGAAACTGAGGAAGCTTAGTCTTTCTCATATCGAATCCCCTTTGAATCTATTTTTTCCTTGTATTTATAAAGGCCGGTCAGTATAATATAAAGGCCGGCATAAAACGATTGCCTGCAGTGTAAGCGCGCCGGATGCTTTGTGCTGATACAGATATACATTTATACATTGCATACATAAGACATAAGACATAGAAAGGAATATATATTATGCAGCTACAGCGTTTATTAAGCTATACTCGCAAAGCCGTTGATGAATATGAGATGATTCAGGAGGGCGACCACATCGCCGTCGGTATCTCCGGCGGAAAAGACAGCCTGACTCTTCTTCATGCCCTCCACGGCCTGAAGCGATTCTATCCGAAGAAATTTGAACTGAGCGCGGTAACCGTTGACCTTGGATTTGAAAACTTTGATCTCAGTCCGGTTCAGCAGCTCTGTGACAACATGGAGATTCCCTACAGAATCGTGCCTTCTGACATCTATGAAATCCTATTTCATATTCGGAAGGAGTCAAATCCCTGCTCCCTTTGCGCCAAGATGAGAAAAGGAGCTCTCAACCAGGCAGTGAAAGAAATGGGATGCAATAAAGTCGCCTATGCACATCATAAGGACGACATCATTGAGACCATGCTCTTATCCTTGATTTTTGAAGGAAGATTTCACTCATTTTCTCCAAGGACATATCTTGACCGGATGGATCTGACCGTAATCCGCCCACTTATGTTTGTAAGCGAGATGGAGGTGATCGGATTTAAAAATAAATATAATCTTCCGGTTATAAAAAGCCCGTGTCCTGTGGACGGCTATACAAAGCGCCAGTACGCCAAAGAACTTGTGAAACAGCTGAACACCGAGCATCCCGGAGCGCGCGAGCGCATGTTCCATGCGATTCTCTCTGGAAATATCTCCGGCTGGCCCGCACCGGTTCTCCGAAACCGTACCGGGGAGAAAGCTCCTGCATAGTTGCGCCCCCGGTATAAGCATACGTGGCGTCAAACCGGAAGCGATGCAAGGCATCTCCCGGCATACAGTCACCGTTGGTTCTGTATGCCGGGAGATCTTCTTCCCTCAATATCGGTCTGTATTTCCCCGCAGGCGGCTTATAGTTCCCTGACTATAGCCGGCGGTCCTCTTTCTTAATGCTCTCCTTCATGTTCACATAGTTGATGATTGCCTGCGCCGTTCCCTCAATTCCGAGCTCAGAACTTGTAAGGCACAGCTCATAGCTGTCTGCGTCAGACCATTTTTTATTCGTATAATAGTTATAATAGCTGGATCTCTGCTTATCTGTCTTTACAATACGGTCTTTTGCTTTTGCATCAGTCAGATCATAGATGCGCGCGATTCTCCGGATCCTCGCATTCATATCCGCATGAATAAATATACTGACTACATTTTTATAGGACTCCAGAGCATAATCCGCGCATCTTCCGACAAGTATGCACGGGCCCTCGTCCGCAATCTTTTTAATCGCGTCAAACTGCGCGAGAAATACTTTGTGATTGATTGGCATATCTGTATAAGAATTGCCCGAATATCCCATGGAATATGTATCCATAACAAGAGAATAGAGAAAACTGTTTGTCGGTTTTTCATCATGAGATTCGAAAATCTCTTCACAGATTCCGCTTTCTTTTGCAGCCCTTGCAAGCATCTCTTTGTCATACAGTTTAATGCCAAACGCCTCGGCCACCTTATATCCAATCTCACGCCCGGCACTGCCGTATTCCCTTCCGATGGTTATAATTGTATTTGTTTTCATAGAAAGCCACACTCCTTTATGCGCAACAGCGCTACTTAGTCTTGTGATTTTGCATAAAAACCGCTTGCGCAATCACTTGCCATATGACTATTATAAACAAATTGCGTCTCTTTTACAATGCATATTTTCAACATTTTACAATATCTCAGCTATAAAGTTCACTAACCTCCCTGTGTGAAACGTCCGAAAACAGGGATGATTTCTGAGACGTATTCTGCGGGAATGGAGGATGGCTCAGGGCTTCGCTCCAGGGGATAGGGGAAACTAAGAAGCTGAGGCTGAGGATTAAATGCAAGGCCAGGAGGAGAGCAACTCGCTTACGCTCAGACAATCTCCCCTCCTGGCCTAACATCCGCAGCCGCAGCTTCAAGTTTCTCTAATCCCCTTCCGAAGGCGCCCGTCGCCATCCTCCATCCCCGCAGAATTTTTCTCGAAATGGGGCTGTTTTCTGGGCTTTTCGAGCCGGAAGTTAATGAATATATAGCTGTCGTAAAAACAGGCGCGGCCGGTAAGCTTTCACAGCCGAAAGCCCACAAGCCGCGCCAACTTTGCGTTTCAGCCTATTAGGGCAATAACATTCCGACTGGAAACGCGCAGGAAGCGGAGCGGATGTTTGAAGCGTAAGTTCTTTGAGAGGGGCGTGTGGGGACTGTGACTTTGGAGGAATCTGATAGAAGATCTTAGAAGTCGGAGAGCTGTTGTTAAGCGGCGCGCAGGGATTGTCTGAGCGAAGCGAGTTGCCCGGAGCGCCGCTTTGCACTTAAACAGCTCTCCGGCTTCTTAGATCCTTCCCGGATTCCGGAACGGAGCAGTACACACACGTCCCCTCTCAAAGAACACGTTTCAAACATCCGCTCCGCTTCCGGACGTACTCTCCGGGAATGTTATTGTGCTAAAAGCTGCCTTACTTCCTCAGGCGCTCCAGGAGTGCAATAAAGTACTCCGGCAGCGGCGCGTCAAATTCCATATATTCTCCTGTAGACGGATGCCGTATCCCGAGGATTTTGGCGTGCAGTGTTTGTCCCTGGAGGCGGAACGGGCATTTTGCCGGCCCGTACACCGTATCCCCCAGAATCGGATGCCCGATGCCGGACATATGCACCCGGATCTGATGGGTGCGTCCGGTCTCCAGTTCGCACTCAATATATGTGTAATTTCCAAAACGTTCCAATACACGGTAATGGGTAACCGCGGGCCGCCCGTTCGGAGCTTTTGTGCTCATCTTTTTCCGGTCTGCCGGGTGTCTCCCGATCGGCGCGTTTACCGTACCGGTATCATCCTTCAGATTTCCGTGCACAATGGCATGATAGCGCCTGGTGATGGAGTGTTCTTTCAGCTCTTCTGCAAGGATCTGGTGAGCCCGGTCATTCTTGCACACCAGGAGAGAACCTGTGGTGTCCATGTCAATCCGGTGGACGATTCCCGGGCGCAGCACGCCGTTAATTCCCGAGAGCCGTTCTCCGCAGTGCCAGAGGATGGCATTTACGAGGGTATGGCTGTAATGGCCGGGAGCCGGGTGCACCACCATCCCTTTCGGTTTGTTTACCACAAGAATATCATCGTCCTCGTAGAGGATGTCAAGGGGGATATCCTCCGGCTGCACGTCCAGAATCTCCGGATCCGGGATCTGCACTATAATCTCATCCCCCTCGCTCACTTTATAATTTGCCTTTACGGATCTGCCATTTACACTGACGCTTCCGTCCTTTACCAGCTTCTGGATATAAGAACGGGAAAGGTTTTCCAGATCCCCGCTTAAGAATCTGTCAATCCTTTCCCCGCTGCAGCCGGCTGTAAGATATATCTCCTCCATCTCTGGCATGCCTCCTTTTTCTTTTCGCTTCACTCCGGAAGACCATGATCCGCTGTTTCTTACCGATTCCTGCCTGGAAACTCTCAATTCTCCGTCTTTTTCCTCTTCCTGCTGAGGAACTCAAAGTCTTCGTCCTTATAAAAGAACAGAACCAGGAAGACGAAGAGAATGCAGGCCACTACAACATAACAGTCCGCTACATTAAAAATCGGAAAATCAATCAGCCTGAAATAGAAGAAATCAATCACATAATTCAGTCTGAGACGGTCGATCATATTTCCCACAGCTCCGGCACATAAAAGCACAGCGCACACACGGAGGGGCAGGAATCTGGCAGCCGGCGGCATTTTCCCATAGAGGAAAAGAACCGCGGCAATCACCGCCACAGCGCCGATCACAAAGACGATCTGCATATTCTGCATCAGGCCGAACGCCGCGCCCCGGTTCTCCAGATAACGCAGTTCGAAAACCCCTTTTATAATAACAAACGGCTCATTCCCCTTCAAAGAGGCGGCCGCCCAATATTTGGTAAGCTGATCCAGAAGAACGGCCGCTATGAATCCGGCCAGCGCCGCGGCATAGGAAACGGCCGGCCGTCTGGAATGATTCTCCCTCTGGATTTCTGTATTTTTTTCTGTCATATTCTTTTCCATCCTGTGAATCCTGTTTTCAGATCCGATGGCGGAACTGGCGCTAAACGTAGCGCTGAACCGTCACGCTGATCCGGTTTTTCCTGGTGCGCGTTCCCGCGCCGGCATAGCGGAATTTCCCCAGTCCACGCACTGAAATGACATCCCCCTCTTTTGGTTCATATCCGTTACTGGTAATGAGACGTCCGTTCACATAAACCCTTGCCCCTTCAATCAGTCCGGTAAGTTTTGTCCGCGACGAGGAAAACGCAAGGGCCAGAAGGCTGTCCAGGCGCACAGAGGCCACTGTTCCCCGGACTTCCTCATATTCCGGCGTATAATCAAATTCTGACAGGGACATTTCTGACACAGAAACGGAAGTGTGGCGCACCCGCGTCAGCTCTTCCTTCACAAAGGCTGCCATGTCTCTGTGGACAAAAACAGAGGCTTCCCCTTCGCCGCAGATGATGTCGCCGGTCTTGCACCGTTCAATCCCCAGGTTCAGAAGCGCTCCCAGATAGTCCCTGTGACTTAACTGTTCTGCGAACTTCCGGTTGAGCGGCGCGATCTTTAACACAGCGAACGGATACCCGATTTCATCCGGCTCATGCTCGCTTTTCCCCCAACGCAAATAAAGAGCCTCAGGGATAAATGCCGCCATCTGACGCTCTGCCGTACGAAAGCCGCCAAAAGATGCCACTCCTGTAAACAGTCTGTCTTTTGGCAGCCTATGTAAAATATTCTGTTCATTCAGACTAAGAAAATCCGAAAAAGTTATAATGTCCCGCTGATATGCAGTTCTGGATAAGTCAATAAAACGCTTCTCCAGAATCTGGCTGTCTTTCTCCTGATCCATATCGTGCACATCCGCCTAATATCTGCCCTTTACGCTCGGAGTTTCCATGGAACCACCAAGCAGGTCCTGAAGATCGCCGGATATATCCACATTGGTAGGCGTTACAAGGAAGATATAATTCGAGATCTTCTGCAGATTGCCGCTGATGGCAAATGTAGCGCCTGAAACAAAATCGATAATCCTCTGGGCAACCTCGAGATCCATGCCCTCCAGATTCAGGATTACTGTCCGGCCGGAGAGAAGAGTCTCTGTGATCTCCCTTGAATCGTCTACAGACGACGGCTTTACAACACAGACTTCCATATTCCCGCCTCTTCTGGCAGCCGGCTGTCTCATCGGTGTTACTTTATTTGCTGTGGAAGGCTGGAAATTCTTGTCATCCTCTTCCATATTAAAATCATCGAAATTATCTTCTTTGGTATTCTTCTTTCCGAACAGAGAACGACGCTGAGGCTTCTCCTCATAGCCATCATCATCGAAATACTCGTCATCATCATAGTACTCGTCATCATAATCGTCGTCATTCAGCTTCATGATGTCCAGAAATTTATCAAATACACCCATTCTTACACTCCTATCTCACGCATTGCAACCCCGCGTAATTTTATTATTTTATACTCTCCTGCCCAGAAGATATACTATAATCCCTGGCACCAAAGATCCCGGTTCCGATCCGGACCATTGTGGCCCCTTCCTCGATCGCAACCTCGTAATCATTGGTCATCCCCATTGAAAGTATGCTCACAGTACCATTATCAATGTTTTTTTCTTTTATGTCAACATATAATTTCTGTAAATCCGCGAAAATTGTGCGATTTTTTTCTGGATTATCTACAAAAGGCGCAATTGTCATCAGGCCCCGCAGATTCACATGGGGAAACTCTGATATTTTCTCCGCCAGAGGGATTACTTCCTCCATTTTCAGCCCGAATTTCGTCTCTTCCCGGGCTACATTTACCTCCAGGAGAATGTCCACGCTGCATCCGTGTTTCTCTGCCTCGCGTTCAATTGTCTCTGCAAGATGCAGGGAGTCAACGGAATGGATCAGCTTCACTTTATCGACAATATATTTCACCTTATTGGTCTGCAGATGTCCGATCATATGCCACTCAATGTCCCCGGGAAGCGCGTCATACTTGTCCCGGATCTCCTGTACTTTGTTCTCCCCGAATATCCGGACCCCAAGATCGTAAGCCTCCTGAAGCATGGATACCGGCTTGGTCTTGCTAACGGCGACCAGCGTCACTTCGTCTCTGCTTCTCCCTGCCCTTCTGCAGGCCGCCTCAATTTTCTCTTCTACATTTTTTAAGTTTTCTTCCAGTGTCATCTTATCTCCTCCTAACTGTCTCCTCCTGACAGGAACGCCGTCCGGACTGCGCGGCGGAAACGCCGCCTGATTATTGAAATACGACTTCGTCCGGGCTGACGCTGTTCCCATTCTGCACGATGTGGTCATAGTTGGACAGCCCGTAGCTTTCGCCCTCCTGCACAATGTAGTATTCATCGTTTTCGCACAGAATCGTGACTTTATTAAACACCGCGTAGCCCCGGTTGATATTATAAACCCCGCTTAATGACTTCGTCTTTCCTATTGTATATGTCTCAGAGGACTCCGGCTTATAAATGACATCCCCCTCGCGCAGCTCCTTGCTGCTGACGCATACATCGCCATCCTCAGACACATCATAGATGCTTACCTCCTGGAACTGAGCGCTCCCGTCAGTTCCGCCTGTCATAATGCCCTCAGATGAACTGTTGCCCCCTGTCGTAATATATTCCTCCGGAATCACATAAAACTCCTCTTCTACTACAGAAGACTTCGGGATCTTCAGTCCGCTCTCATCCTCCAGGATCAGCTCTACATTTAAAAACCGCTCTTCCGCATAGCGTATCATAGAATTGTCAAAATCGAGACATCCATAGTAATCCCCATTCCGGGAAATCACGGAAAAACCGGCCCAGAGAGTCTCACTGTCCTTGTCGATCCTAACCCGGATGCTGGTGATTTCATCCGCGATGAGCTGTTCCGCTGTCTCCCTGTCAAGCTGTACAATAATGGACCAGTTTTCGCTTGTAATGAGGCGGTATACCGGACTTCCGGCGGATACCTCCATCTGGTCAGAGAATACGGTGCTTTCATACTTTGAGCGGTCAAAATTATCCGCTGTAAATGTATCTTTTGTCAGAGACTCATATCCGTCCACTGTTAAGGCCACTATGCCGTCCCGGGGCGTCACATAGGATGTAACCTCCTGACCGCTTGCGGCGATAGCGTCTCCCAGCTGCTGCATCCTGGAAGAACTGTAAGCATCCTGCAGCGCTGTATTAATCTCGTTTTTCAGGGAGTAGACCGATGAGAAACTGTTGGAATTATAATTCTCATTAAAATTCTGTATCTGATACATAATTCCTGCCTGAATCTCAGGATTCAGGCTTTGTGATTCAGACTCGTCAGATGCCTGCCCTGCCGCATCCGTATCCAGCTTCTGCGCTGACAGCGCATAGATATTTGTCCCGGCCTTCACCTTGCTGTTCTCATTCTGGTAGTAGCTGACATATCCTCCCGCCTCTGCGTTCACTGCCGTCTCCTCACGGAGGATAAGGCCGGTATAAGAGTTGTCATTTACTATACTGCCCTCACGCACTTCATAGGCGGAGATCGTATCCCCGGTAAAGTACATGACAGTCGTCACGATAAGATAAAGAAATACAACAGCAAACAGAACAATTCCGAGGTTAAACTCCCGCTTATTCTTATATTTTTTTATACTGATTGATTTTCCTTTTTTTTCCGATGCCAAAACCAGGCAGCACCTCCTATTTTTTCAACTTAAACAGTATAGCATTTTCCTGTGTATATTTCCAGTTTTTATGGAAATAATAGCAGTATTAAAGTAACAGTTCAGCCATGGGGCATTCCGAATGGCGCGGGCTGAACTGCTGCGAACAGAGTAAGGAGGAAATCACATGAAATGGTTTGATAACACGGCGCTGACCCTCGTAATCATCGGAGCGGTCAACTGGCTCCTGGTCGGGATCTTCAAGTTTGACCTTGTAGCTTACCTGCTTGGGAACTTAAGCTGGCTTTCCCGCATTGTCTACACCATCATCGGCCTGTGCGGCCTGTACCTGATCAGCCTGTTTGGCAGAATCAGGGGCATGTCAGAATAACATATGAACGTGTAAAGACCTTCCGTCTCCATCATCACAGGACCGGAAGGTCTTTACATATGTTTCTGGCGTTATCTCTCTGCGTCAGTTTAACGGGAGGAGCCTGTGATTCCTGCCGTCAGCATTTCGTTCATCTCCTCGTATAGATTTTCCTTGTCCGGCGCGCCCATAATGACGGATATATACGGGTGGGACCCGGCGTCCATATCATAGAGCACCACACAGTTTCCCGCCTGGTCTGTCGTCCCTGTCTTACCTCCGATCACCTGTATCCCGGCCGGAGGATCCGCCAGGCCGGCCGAATAGTAATTTGTCGGGGCCCAGTCTTCATTTCTCAAAGCGCCGTCGGCTCCGGTAATGGAGGCACTGTAGGAATCGAGAGAAATGATGTCCACAAAAGTCTGATTCCTGAGGCTCGCATTAAAGATAAGATACAGATCATATGCGGTTGTATAATGATTTTCGTCATGCAGGCCGTGGGGATTCACAAAATGGGTTCCTGTAGCGCCGAGTGCTGCCGCCTCCTGATTCATCAGTTCGGCAAAGGCCTCCTCGCTCCCGGAGATATATTCTGCGATTGCAGTTCCGGCGTCATTTCCGGACTGGAGCATAAGCCCGCAGATCAGATCGTACAGTGTCAGCGTGTCTCCGGTCTGCAGGCCGCATACGGATTCATCCCAGTTAAAATCCGTGGCATTCGCGCTGACTGTAACTGTATCGTCCAGATTGCCATATTTCAGCGCCAGATAAGCAGTCATCGTCTTTGTGGTGCTTGCAGGGTAAAGCCGGTCAAACACTTTATATCCGCACAGCACCTGGCTCTGATCCAGATCAAACAGAGCCGCTGCGTGCAGTTCAGAACCCGGTTCAAATCCGGCCAGACTGACGTCTCCTGATGCCACGCACAGATCCGACGCAAAAAGCGTTCCCTGATACAGCTGCCGGTTATAGGCCTGTCTTTCATATTCGCCTACATAATCTTTCGACCTGTCCCAGATCATGATCCCCGCCACAGCGCAGGCTCCGATCACAATCGTCAGGCATACCAGAACCGCAGCTGCCCTGTTCGGACGTCTGCGTCTCCCTTTTCTCTTCTTTCTCTGTGTTCTGTAATTCTGTCCCTTCATGCGCCTGCCACCTTGTTCTACCATTATTTCCCGGGAGCGGCAGGCCATGCGGACCTGTATGTCCGCATGGCCTGCCGCAGGGGTCTTTCACTTATAACCGCTGTTCACAGTCCGCCGGAGCAGCTGCTATTTATACATCTCGCGCCAGTCAAGATCACCCCTGTCAAGCGCGAGTATCAATGCCTCAGCGGTGGCGATATTCGTCGCAATCGGGATATTGTACATATCACACAGCTTCACAACGTCATTCACATCCGGCTCATGTGGGCGCGGAGCAAGCGGATCTCTGAAAAAGATCAGCAGGTCAATATTATTGTGCTCAATCTGAGAAGCAAGCTGCTGTTTTCCCCCCAGATGCCCGGGCAGAAATTTGTGAATCGTCAGATTTGTCACACTCTCCACAAGCACGCCTGTCGTCTCCGTAGCGTACAGATCATGCTTGCTGAGTATTCCGCGGTAGGCGATGCAGAAATTCTGCATCAGTTTTTTCTTCGCATCGTGTGCGATCAGTCCGATATTCATAATCGATCCTCTCCTTACTGATATTTGTTAGGCTGTAAGCCGACATTCAGTACAAAACCGATCCCCATAAAAAAGCATACAACAGAAGTCAGTCCGTAACTTACGAAGGGAAGCGACAGTCCTGTATTGGGAAGAATCAATGTGGCCACACCGATATTGATAAAGCTCTGTATCCCTACCAGTGCGGCTACTCCGCCGCAGATGATGCGCCCTCCTGTATCTTTCGCTTTCAGGCCAACCAAAATACATTCTATAATAATTAATAATAACAAAAATATGACGGCACAACAACCCACAAATCCCAATTCTTCACCAATTATGGCAAAAATAAAGTCTGTCTGGGGTTCTGACACAAAATTACCGTTTTTTACAGAATTTGTCTCATCATTATTATACCCCTTCCCGGAAAGCTGCCCAGAACCGATGGCCATAACCGAGTTGAGCTGCTGATAGGATTCATCGTCCGCATATTCTTCCGGATCCAGCCAGGCCAGAATACGAGACTGCTGGTAATCATGCAGGAATGGCTGGTTGGGCTGTACGGCGATCACAAGAAAGATAATCACCGCAGGCACGGAGATCGCCAGCACAGTGCCGATGAACTTGTAGCTCAGTCCCGCCAGAAACAAAAGCGCGCAGAACAGCGTCGCCACACAGATGGTCGTTGAAAGATTCGGCTGCGCAACGATCATCGCAAGGGACGGAAGAATCAGCGCCACAGCCTGGACAATCGTTTTCGGGTCGTTAATCTTCTGTTCACGGTCGGACAAAAATCTGGCGAAGAAAAGGATCATCAGGATCTTCGTCAGATCCGAAGGCTGCAGCTGTGTGATTCCAAGATCGAGCCACCGCCGCGCGCCGTTGGCGGTAACGCCAATCCCCGGGATCCATATGGCCGCCAGAAGGACCAGGTTCAGGATATACATCGGCCAGTAAAAGTTCAGAACCCACTTATAATCGATCAGCGAAATTACAACCATAGCGGCAATCCCCAGAATGACGCCGAGAATCTGCCTGTTCATCAGGTCCGGCCTTGCGCTTCTCACCATGAGAACTCCTATGACAGAGAGGACCAGGACCACAATTGCCAGGCTGAAATGGTAATCTTTGATGTTGTAACGAACCTTAATTTGCTTTAAAAGATGTTTCAATTCTTTTCTCCCATATATCTGATATGTATATCTGTCCGGGTGATTTCAATCCGGAAATCTTCCGGTTTTATTTCCACGTATTTTGACACTGTATGATACAGGTCGCTGGAGAGCCTGTCCACGGCGTCCGGCGCGCACTGGATTCTGTCTGAAATCAGAAGATTCCTCAGCCGCTCCCTCGCAATGGAAACAGAAGGAACACCCATTACCGCTCCCCCGCTCTGCGATGAAAGAGGCTGCTGATTTTTTCAAAAAAGCTTTCCGGCTTGGAAAAGTCCGGAACCGGAAGTTCCTCTCCCGTCAGCCTCCTGCAGATATTCATATATGCCTTTCCTGCCATACAGTCCTCACCGACCACCGGCTCTCCCTGGTTGGTGGCGATGACGACCTGCTCGTCATCCGGGATGACCCCCAGAAGATTAACGGCAAGGATTTCTGTCACATCGTCTACTGACATCATATCTCCCCGCCTCACCATATCAACACGGAGACGGTTGATCAGCAGATCATTCTGACGGATCCCGGACGCTTCCAGCAGCCCTATGATCCGGTCCGCGTCCCGTATGGACGACACTTCCGGCGTCGTCACCACAATTGCGCGGTCCGCTCCGGCGATCGCGTTCTGGAATCCCTGTTCAATCCCCGCAGGGCAGTCCAGCAGAATATAGTCAAACTGATCCCTGATATCTTCCACCAGCTTTTTCATCTGGCCCGGTGAGACGCTGGACTTATCCTTTGTCTGCGCCGAGGGGAGCAGATAAAGCTCGGGAAACCGTTTATCCCTGATAAGCGCCTGCTTTAGCCGGCAGTTTCCCTCTATCACATCTACCAGATTATAAACGATCCGGTTTTCAAGGCCTAAGACCACATCCAGATTTCTAAGCCCGAGATCTGTGTCTATCACGACAACCTTTTTGTCAAGCTTCGAAAGACCGATTCCGATATTTGCTGTCGTTGTCGTTTTGCCGACCCCGCCTTTTCCTGATGTAATAACTATAACTTCTCCCATGCTGCTTTTCCTCCTACATAAGTTATCTGCCGCTTTCTCAGTATACAAGAGGATCCAGGTAGATCCGGCTGCCATCGACAACGGCGATCTTGGGCCCTTTTATACTCAGGCTTTCCTGGCAGATGATCTGCCGTTTTGCTTCGACATCTCCGATGCAGAGCCTCTTCGGCTGCATGGCGAGGGCAGCGATAAAAGCATTCCTATCGCCCGCGGCCCCGGCGTGCGCCGAGCCGTACAGCGCTCCCATAACCACGATATTCCCCGCAGCCACAACCCGGGCTCCCGGCTCCACATCTCCCAGGATCACAATGCTGGATTCTGTCTCCAGCGCCTGTCTGCTCTCCAGGGTTCCTCTGTAGAACTCCCCTTCCTGCTTCTGCATATCTGAAAGGGTCTGCTCCACAACGCTTTTGTACATGGGTTCATTCTTATCGTTTCTCTCAATAATACACAGTACTTCAATCTGTGAGTTTGCACTTATTACATCCAGGATCCGTGATTCTTCCGTCCGGTCCAGATCCCTTCCGCTAAAGCTCAGGGCCATACTGGCGTCTTTAAAAAAGCGGGCCGAGTCTCTGAATTTCCCGGCAAGAATCTCCAAAAGCTCTGCAAATTCCGTCTCCGGATCCAGTTCGATATCCAGACCATACCGATTGCTCCGGATTGTTACCAGCCTGTCCTTTTTCATCTGTTGTCATCATCCTCCATCTCTTAGTCGCCTGCAATCCCCTGACCAAGATCCGCTGCCCCTCCGGTAATCAGCTCCGACGCCCGGTCCGGGTTAAAGTATATCTGGGCGATATCTCTTCCGATCTCCGAAGAATAACCGGAATTATAGCCATATGTGATTCTGACGGCAATCGAGATCTGCGGATCGTCCGCGGGCGCATACCCCACAAAGAGCACATGGTCAGCGTGAAGTTCATTGTGCTGTGCGGTACCTGTTTTTCCCGCCATTGAAAAATCAAGGCCGGAAAACGTAGTCGAACTTGACACCATCTGCTCCATTCCCTGGTGAAGGAGATCCCAGGTCTCCGGACTGATCTCATCCATTGTGGACGTCACCTCCGCCTGATAGTCCCGGATCAGATTGCCGGAGGAATCCGTTGTCTTGTCGATCAGGGTGAGATCATACACAGTGCCGCTTGTCGCAACCGCGGTTACATACCTGTTCAGCTGGCTGACCGTATAGTTGTTATTGCCCTGTCCGATCGCTGACTGGATCGAATACTCATCTGATATATGAGGTTCCGCCTCCGGTATTTCCACGCCGGACGTGGTGCCGAGTCCAAACATCTCCGCATACTTCGCCAGCCTGTCCGTTCCCCGGTCACTGTCATAATTGCCTTCCTCGTCCATTCCAAGTTCATATCCTGCCTCATAGAAGAATACGTTGCAGGAGTGCTCAATCGCCTGCACTACATTCAGAGAACCGTGCCCGCCGGGGTAAATCCAGCATCTCGGGCTTGGCGTAACTTCATCAAAAGTACCGTTGCAGTAGATCGCGGTTCCTGCATCGACAATCCCCTCCTCCAGGGCAGCTGCCGCAGACACCATCTTGTATGTTGAGCCCGGCGCTGTCAGCTCCTGAGTGGCTCTGTTATAAAATGTATTGGCAAGGCCTGTGTTGAGCTTATTGTAGTAAGCCGAATCCATCGTATTTGCCAGCCGGTTGTTGTCATATCCAGGGTAGGATACGCATGCCAGAACATCGCCGGTCTTCGGATCCGTCACCACAATTCCCCCGGAACAGGGCTCCAGAGCCAGATCGCCCGGCGTGATCTGAAGTGTTTCGATTTTATTGTACAGCCATCCGTAAGCATCCACGGTTCCATTTAACAGTCCGTTGTACGCGTCCTCGTCCATGGGAAGCACACCCTGCTCATATGCGATGGCACAGATCTGACTGCCTCTCACACCACCTGATTTTATAAGATATTCATAGAGAAGTTTGTCGAAATCACTTGCATTATTTAAATATTCTTCCAGATAGGAAACAATCCCCTGGTAAATCTCTTCCGAACTTGAATATGTGCTTCCTTCCAGCTGTGATGTATCGATCCAGTTCTGTGAGATTGCGTAATTCAGGTATGTGTACAGGCTGATTGTCTCATTCTTTGCCCATGCGATCTGCGTCTCGTCCGTACTGTCAATTGCGTCTGACATAAGAATTCCGGCGGTATCTCTTAACACAGTGTCGCAGATATAATCCATATACGCCTGCATCTCAGCGGAAAGATTCCGATAGGCAGGCGCGTCCGGATTCTGGAGCTGGGAGATCAGTTCACTGATTGTGGATGCCTTTTTGCTCTGGAACGCTGAGTAAACTGCCTGTTCCGCGGGGCCTGCCCCATCGGTTCCGAAGTGGTCCATATCGATGATCTCATTGGCGATAAACGCATTGTAGGCGTCTCCCACCGGAATGATGATCTCTGAAGAATCATCTGCCACGGACGGATCATAATCCAGAACATTATTCAGTTTGGAGAGGACAATTCCCGCAAGCTTTTCTTCCAGAAGGCGGTAAGCGCCGATCTGTAGATTTTTGTCAATGGTAAGATACACGTCATTCCCGGCTTTCGGATCTGTCTCGCTGACCGTATCCGTCACCTTTCCCAGATTATCCACATAAAAAGTACGCTCTCCCTTCTCCCCCTGCAGAGTGCTGTCAAAAACCTGTTCAATGCCTGATTTCCCTACAATGTCAGAGAGAGAGTATCTGTCCTTTTCCCTCTCATCAAGATTGTCATACTCTTCCTGCGACATAGGGCCGGTATACCCGATGATAGAAGCAAAATACTCCCCGTCCGGATATACTCTGAGAGAATCTTCCTCTATGTCTACCCCGGTGAGAGAATTCTGGTTCTCCATAATGGAGGCGGCCGTCTCATCGCTGACGTCAGAGGCAAGGGTCGTAGTCAGGTATTGCTGGTAGCTGTTCAGTCCCATTGCATATCGCATATTCACCATTTTTAAAATGTAGGCCGGGTCGCCGTTTTTGTCGTCCAGTCCGTATCTCTCCGAACAGAGATAATGCATAATTCCCTCTGCCGTCTGATTCCTCTCCTCATCTGTCAGATCGTCCGTATAGCTTCTCCCGTATACATCCGCGATAAACCGGAGCCGCAGTGTTTCATTCGTCTCCGCGAACTGATAGTTCCCCGCAGAATCCAGAATGATTCCGAAACTGTCGATGACAGAATCCCCGTTCTGCTCGACGATAGTGAGCACTCTGTCAAGGACCCCGTTCAGGATCTCATTTTTCTTATCTTCCGGTGTGTCCGTGGAAATAGTATCTTCGATTGTGACAGAATAAGCCAGCTTATTATAAGCCAGAAGCTCTCCGTTCCTGTCATAGATATTCCCTCTGGTCGCCGCGATCTGCCTTGTCTTGCGGATCTGCAGTTCATAGTTCTCGAGATAGTCCTCGCCTCTTACAATCTGGAGGTAAAAGAGCCGCCCGATCAGGACAGAAGACGTCAGGCAGAATACAACTATGAGAACAACCAGCCTGGATCTCATGATATAGTCTATGGCTTCCTTTATTCGGTCAATGATCTCTCTAAACAAATTTACTTGCACTCCTTTTTTCTTCTGCTTCCAGTTTATGATTGATGTACAGCAGCAGCGGATATGCCGCAAGCGTGATGACAAGCGTGTATATCACCTCCGGGACGATGATCCTGTTCAGGTAATACAGGAAATTAAAATCGCTCCGCAGAAGAAATGTCAGGAAATAAATACAGACCCCGTACACCAGATCACTTGCCGCGATCAGGAACAGGGGCAGCTTGACATCTTCATCAAAATACATCTCTTCAAAAAGGCCGTTAATATATCCGGCCACCAGATAAATCAGGGCATAGAATCCGATCATATCTCCTGACTGAGTATCGATCAGAAGCCCGGATATAAGGCCGACAATCATCCCTTCCCTCGGTCCCCGCATAAAGCCGAAAGAAGCCGTTACGATCAGCATCAGATTTGGTTTTATTCCCGCGATTTCCAGAGACGGGAACACAGAGCACTGCAGGATATAGGCGGCGAGTATGATCACCGCCGTCACTGCGATGCGGCGTATTTTTACAGCTTTCATAGATCACTTCTCCTACTCGGTCTCGTTCGAGCCCGTAAGCTCCGCTTTCGTCTGGGTGATAACAAGCACTTCCTGGATGTTCTTAAAGTCCACGGCCGGAGTAATATAGCCGGAGCGGGTCAGGTTGTTGGAGTCCACATTGATCTCGCTCACTGAGCCGATCAGAAGGCCCTGCACATATTTGTCACTGATATAGGACGTGACAATCTGATCCCCTACAGATACTACATTCTCATTGTTTTCCATCGAATCGAATGAAATCTGGCCCGTGCTCATCAGGGACAGATCTCCGCTTACAATACATGTGTCCGACGTGGAGAGCACCATTCCGCTTATGTTCGAGGAGTCATCGATAATGGAGCGCACCCTCGACCATGTAGGGCCTGTCTCTACCACAATCCCCGCAAGCCCGCCGTTTGCGAGGACATTCATATCCACCTCAATGCCATCCCGGCTTCCCTTATCTATCGTAAATGTAGAAAACCAGTTGCCGGAATCCTTTCCGATGACATGGGCCGCGGTCTTCTCATAATCCGCATAATTCTGATCCAGTTTATAAAGCTCCTGGAGCCGTTCATACTCATACTGTTCTTCCTGGAGGTAGTTGTTCTCCGTGGATAAGGCGTTCACCTGCTCTTTAAGCTGCTCATTTTCTGCCCGGAGCTGTTTAAGCGTTGCAAAATTATCCTTCATATCGCTCATCCAGCCGCCGATCTGATTGATCCCCTGCTGCAGCGGGATGACCGTCACATTCGCAACCGCTTTAAAGGGCCCGCCCACTCTGTCTGAAAAGGATGACAGCAGCATAAGAAGCGCACACACAATCGCAAGCCCCAGCAGGATATATCTGTTTGTATGAGATGTATGATTCTTTCTGTTCATTATCTTAACCACCTATAATCTTCGCCCAGCATGGAATATGTGAGACGTTTATAATACGACTTATCGGAGATAATCCTGCGCAGGCCTCTGACGGCGCTGAGTTCCGGATGCTCCAGAGTGCGCACGGGAAGCCCTGTGATTTCTCTTATGTACGTGGAGAGGCCTTTTAAATTCGCCATGCCGCCTGTCAGGCAGATCCCCCGCTTTAAGATCACCCTGCGCACATCCGGCGGCGTCCGGTCTATCATGGACTGAATTGCGTGAACACACTCCTCCAGGGGATCTTTCATCGCGGCGCGCACCAGGCTTATGGACACTTCTGTCTGGGACGGAACCCCTGTCACGAGGTCTCTCCCGTATACAGTGATGGCGCTGCCCGTGCTCTCGTCAAACACGCCGAATTCCTTTCTCAGACGCTCCGCTGTCGTCCTTCCGATCAGGAAATCCTGATTGTGCCTTACAAGGCCGGCGATTGCATTGTCAAAGTCTTCCCCGCCGGTTTTCAGGAGGCGGTTTAAGACCATTCCCCCGGAGGAAAGAACAGACAGCTCTGTAGTCCCGCCCCCGAAATTGGCTACAAAGATCCCTTTTTCTCCAAGCACATCGATTCCGGATCCCACGGCGTCCGCAAGTCCCCTCTCTACAATGCGGACAGATCTCGCCTTTGCCTCCGAATGAAAGAAGAGATCGAAGAACGCTTTCTTCTCAACTTCTGTCACATCAGTCGGCACCGCGATCACGTACTCCGCCCCCCAGGAAAACCGCCTTTCCCTGTCCAGCAGACTGCCGAGCAAATACTGCATATCGTCAAAATGCGCGATCACACCGTTTTTCATCGGGAAGATCACTTCTATATCTTCCGGCGCTTTTTCATTCATTCTGTAGGCTTCGTCTCCAAGAGCAAATATATACCTCTTGTTCTTCATCGCAATCGCGTTTTTTTCCTGCCACAGCTTATCTTTTTTCTTATCATATACCTTGATCTCGTAAGTGCCCAGATCAAGTCCATAAACATTCCCCATCATATAGTTCCAAACCCCTGTCAATTACTCTGCGTCAGCTGTATCTCCTGTCTCCCGCCCCGGATAAGGTTCTTCTCATTCAGGCTGATGAAACGGTTATCCCCTATGATAATATGATCTAAAAGAGGGATTCCGATCATCTCTCCTGCCTCATACACTCTCCTGGTGATCAGCACATCCGTTCTGCTCGGAGTCGGATCACCGCTGGGGTGATTGTGGAGAAGGATGATGGATACCGCATTCTTTCCCAGTGCTTCCAGGAACAGTTCCCTGGGCGACACAAGCGCTGTGTCCACGGTTCCTACGGAGATATCACTCTCTCCGATCAGCCTGGACCTTGTGTTCAGGAGAAGCAGTTTCATCACTTCTCTGTTCCTGTGCCTCATATCTTCCATATAATATTGTGCGATTTTTTTCGGTGAGGAGAAATCCAGGCCTTCTAAGGCCGCTGACTTTGCCATGCGCTTCGACAGCTCGGACAGACAGAGGATCTGGACCGCTTTCACTTTTCCGATTCCCCTGACACGGATCAGCCGGTCCATCGTCCACTGATGAATATTCAGAATGCCCTTGCCGGACAGATCCGGATTCAGGAGCCTGCGCGCCAGTTCCAGAGAATTCTCCCCTTTGGTTCCTGTCCGCAGAATCACTGCCAGAAGCTCCGCATCTGTCAGATTTTCAGCGCCGAAACGTTCACACTTCTCATAAGGACGGTCTTCGCGGTACATTTCTTTCATCGTATTGTTCTGATTCATATTATTCTTTATCGGCTCAGCGCTGGCGCTGTCTCCTGTACACCAGTGCTGATGATACAATACAACGATTTATTTTAGCACAAATTAATCAGGGTGTATAGGGACTACAAATTAAATTTCTGTGAAAAAGAAACAGTTCAGCCCGTGTCATCCATAAAATCTCACAAGGGCTTCCGCCACTTTCAGCCCGTCCATGGCCGCAGACGTGATCCCGCCTGCATATCCCGCGCCTTCCCCGCAGGGAAAGAGCCAGGGGATACTGCTCTTAAACTCCTGGTCCCTGAGGATCTTTACCGGGGAAGAGGTCCTGCTCTCTACACCGGAGAGCAGGGCGTCTCTCCCTGCGAAGCCGTGAATCTTACGGTCCATCGCCTCAATTCCCTGCCGGAGAGATTCGGCCAGTTCTTCCGGGAAAATCTCCCGTACATTTCCAAAACTGTACTGTCCCTTCATGCATGGCGTTACACTTCCAAAAGCAGAGGTCTTCCTGTTCTCGCAGAAGTCCTCAAAGCGCTGAACCGGTATTCTCCCGGCGCCCTGTTCCCATGCTTTCCTTTCCAGCCCTCTCTGGAACTCCACGCCGGAGAGCGGATGATCCCCGCCGTAATCCTCCGGCGTTACAGTCACGATAACCGCGCTGTTGGCGTTCTTTGAAGCGCGGCTGTGGTAGCTCATGCCGTTCACCGCGAGGCGCCCCGGCTCAGAAGACGCATTCACCACGTATCCTCCCGGGCACATACAGAAGGTATAGACTCCTCTTCCATTTTCAAGCTTTGCCGTCAGCTTATACGACGCCGCCGGAAGATCCCCGCGGTCTTCCCTCCCGTACATATTCCTGTCGATCAGCTTCTGGGGATGCTCAATACGCACGCCCACGGCAAAGGACTTCGCCTCCATATGAGCCCCTCTCTCCAAAAGCATCTGAAAGGTGTCCCTTGCGCTGTGCCCGACGGCAAGGACAGCGGCCCATGTATGAACCTTCTCCTCTCCGTTGACAATCAGGCACTGTTCCTCCGGGAGAATATCCGTCACCTGGCTGTGGAAACGCACTTCACCGCCATAGTATTGGATCTGCCGGCGCATGTTTCTCACTACATCGACCAGAATGTCTGTTCCGATATGAGGCTTATTCTGCCATAAAATATCTTCGGGAGCTCCGTATTTTACAAACTGTTCCAGAACATACCTGCCCCGTCCTTCATTGTCGTGCACCATTGTGTTGAGTTTTCCGTCTGAGAAAGTGCCCGCTCCGCCTTCTCCGAACTGGACATTGGATTCCGGGTTCAGCATCCCGGTCTCCCAGAACTTCTCCACGTCCTTCACCCGCTCTTCCACCGATGCTCCCCGCTCCAGAACAAGCGGCCGGAATCCCAGCCGTGCAAGCTCCAGCGCGCAGAAAAGGCCTGCCGGCCCCATGCCTATGACTACGGGGCGTACCTCCGGGCGTCCACCCGAGGGCGCAGTAATCTTATAAGGCTTCTCTTTTTCCACGAACAGAATGTCCGAATGTTTTTTCCTCTTTTTCAGCACAGACTCCTTCCGGACAGTTACATCCACGGTATAAACATAGAAAAGCTCCGGTTTCTTTCTGGCGTCAATTGACTGCTTCCTGATTCTGTAAGAGATCAGGTTATCCTCGTGGACACCAAGCTTTTTCAGAATCCTGGCCTTTAACTCCGGTTCTGTATGCCGTACCGGCAATTTTAACTGCTGTATACGAATCATCCTGTTTCCCTCTCTTCTGGCTGATTATTCCGTCCCGTTCGCCGCCTGACGGCGGGACGGTTCCGCTGATTCTGCGCTTTCTCCCGCCGCGCATCTGCCGGCTGTATACCCGCTGCTCCACGCCCACTGCAGGTTGTAGCCGCCGCACATGCCGTCCACATCCAGCAGCTCGCCGGCGAAATACACTCCCGGTATATACCTGGATTCCAGAGTATCCGGATCTGCTTCCGAAGTGTCAACGCCTCCCCGGCATACCTGGGCCTGGTCAAAGGAATTGGTCCCGGTGATCCGCACACGGAACTCCTTGATCAGGCCTGTCAGTTTCTCAATCTCTTTTTCCGTAAGATCACCCGCATGTTTTCCTCGGGCGATGCCGGATAATCGCACCCACAGATCGGAAAGCTTCTTATGAAATAGTCCGATCAGAAACATCTCCAGCGGCTTATCCGGGCGGGTCTTAGCTCTCGCGCTTAAAAATGCTCCTGTCTGTTCTTTCGTGAAGTCCGGCATAAAGTCAAGAACCGCTTCCGCCTCTCTCTTTTCATACAAGAGCTGAGCCGCATATCTGCTCACCTGGAAAACAGGGATCCCCGATATCCCATAATCTGTGAGCTGGATTTCTCCAGTATCCCTGGCAATGCATTCCATGCCGGACCAGACGGACACTGTGCCGACCGCGCGCACGCCGGCAATTGATTTAAAGAAGCTGCCTTCACACCGGAGCTGTACCAACGCCGGGAGAACAGGGATAATCCGGTGTCCCAGACTTTTTGCCAGCGCATATCCCGAGCCGTCCGATCCCGTGACAGGAGCGGCTTTTGAACCGGTGCACAGGATCACACGGTCCGCCCGGATAAACTCTCCTCTTTCAGACTGTACCCGGATCTTAAATCCCCGCTTCCCGGGGCAGATCTCTCTGCACTCGGTTCCGGTTCTCACCTCGATCCCAAGCCGATCTATCTCCATCCTCAGAGCGTCAAGGACTGCGGAAGCCTGATCCGAGTTGGGATAGAGGTATCCGTTCCTGTTTTTTGAATATACGCCAATCTGCAGAAAAAATGAAATCGTGTCTCTGGCGTTAAACTTCTCAATAATCCTCCAGGGAAACAATGGGTTTTCCGAGTGGTAGCACACCGGCTCCTGATGGATATTTGTAAAATTGCATCTCCCGTTTCCCGTGGAGAGAATCTTCTTTCCAATCCGGTCTTTGTGCTCAATCAGAACAACTCTGGCGCCCGCATCTGCCGCTGTTATGGCGGCCATCATACCGGACGCGCCAGCGCCGATTACTGCAACTGTATTCATACTGCCACACCTCCTAAGCACGCGTCTTAGATCCCTGCTGTTTGCAGCCGCTTTGCACGCATGCACAATCTCAGATCAATTCGCGGATCCGTTCGATCCCAATTACACCGGCATCCACCATGGACTGCAGGGATTTCAAGATCCCGAGTTTCGCGTGATGCCAGGTCAGCCCTCCCTGAAAATATACTGCATAGGGCGGCTTGATCGGACCGTCCGCGGACAGTTCAATGGAGGATCCCTGGACGAACGCGCCTGCAGCCATAATCACATCACTGTCATATCCCGGCATTGCCCATGGTTCCGGAGTGACGTAGCTGTCCACCGGCGCGGCCGCCTGGATTCCCTTGCAGAATGCGATAACCCCTTCCGGAGAGCCTAATGTCACTGCCTGGATAATGTCATGTCTGGATTCCTTCCCGTCCGGCACCACGGGATACCCCAGTTTCTCATAAATATTTGCCGCAAATACGGCACCCTTTAACGCGCCGCAGACAACATCCGGCGCGAGGAAAAATCCCTGGTAAAAGGACTGCATAACTCCCAGCGACGCGCCTACTTCTCTTCCCAGTCCCGGGGAAGTCAGCCTGCAGGCGCAGTTCTCAATCAGTTCCTCTTTTCCCGCGATATAACCTCCGATGGGAGCCAGGCCGCCGCCCGGATTCTTAATCAGGGAGCCGACGATCATATCCGCACCCACATCGCTTGGCTCGATCCGCTCTACGAATTCTCCGTAACAGTTGTCAACCATGCAGATCACATCCGGCCGCCGCTCCTTAATAAACGCGATCAGTTCACCGATCTTTTCTACAGAATAGCTGGGGCGCGTCTGATACCCTTTGGACCGCTGAATTGTCACAAGTTTCGTTTTCTCATTCAATGCGGCTTCAATCGCCGGATAGTCGAAATATCCGTCCTCAAGGAGATCCACCTGGCGGTAAGTAACTCCATATTCCGCCAGAGATCCTCTGGACGGACGGATGCCAATCACTTCCTCCAGCGTGTCATAGGGCTTGCCCGCAGGAGACAGCAGTTCATCCCCCGGCCTTAAGTTCGCCGAGAGAGCCAGGGCCAGAGCATGAGTGCCGCACGTGATCTGCGGACGCACAAGAGCAGCCTCTGTGCGAAATGCAGAGGCATACACCGCCTCCAGCGTATCCCTGCCCTGATCATTGTACCCATACCCGCTGGCATAATTAAAGCAGCCCTCGCTCACCCGGTTCTCCTGCATAGCCCGGATTACTTTGAGCTGATTGTATTCCGCCACAGAGTCAAACTCCTGAAAACGTTCATGCAGCTGCTCTTCTGTTTTCTGCCCGTACTGCCACACCTCCCGGGATATGCCGAGCTGTTCATATATTGTTTCTATCTTTCTATCTGTCATTTTATTCCTGTCCTTTTATCTTATATTTCTGGAGTTAATCGCTGAAATCATAAACTCCACAAGAGCGCTGTCTTCCTGTCCGATCACGGAACGGTCCGCCCAGATGACATCCCGCTCCCTCTTAAACCATGTGAGCTGGCGTTTGGCAAAATGCCTTGTGTCCCGCTTTATGATACGCACAGCTTCATCAAGAGGATATTCTCCCTCCAGATAAGCATACAGCTGCTTATATCCAAGCCCCTGCATGGCTGTGGAATCTTTCCTCACTCCCCGGTCTTTTAAATAGCGCACTTCTTCCAGAAGCCCCTGCTCCATCATCTGATCCACCCGCATGTCAATCCGCTCATAAAGTCTGCTTCTCTCGTCAGTAAGAACGAAATACACGTAGTTGTAGGGAGACTCCTTCCCCCGCTCTTTTTCATTGTGTTCGGATATCTTCCCGCCGGTCTGCTGATGGAATTCCAGCGCCCGGATGATTCGCTTTATATTGTTGGGATGAATCTGCCCGGCCGCCTCCGGATCCGCCTCCTTAAGCAGTCCGTAGAGATATTCCCCTCCTTTTTCAGCCGCAGTCTCTTCCAGTTCCCTTCTGTAAGTGTCATCCCCGTCATTTTCTGTAAAATCAATATCGTACAGAAGCGCCTGTATATAAAACCCGGTACCGCCTACAACGAGGGGGATTTTCCCCTTTTTCCATATTTTCTCCGCAGCGGCCTTTGCCATCTGCTGGAAACGCACCACATTAAACTCTTCTTCCGGCTCCAGCACATCTACGAGATAGTGGGGAATGCCGTTCATTTCCTCCGGCGTGATCTTGGCAGAACCAATGTCCATATGGCGGTACACCTGCATGGAGTCAGCGGATATAATCTCCGCCCCGATCTCCTCCGCCAGCTGTATGGACGCCTTTGTCTTCCCCACGGCCGTAGGCCCGGCCAGTATGACAAGTGGTCTTTTCATCTCACATAATCCTCACTCAAACAATTCTCTTAAACTTCTTTTCCAGTTCCCTCTTCGTCATTGCGATAATCGTTGGACGTCCGTGGGGACAGTGATACGGATTCTCCAGTGTCAGCAGTTCCCCGATCAATGCGTCCACCTCCTGCGCGGAGAGGCGGCTGTTTCCTTTCACCGCCGCTTTACAGGACATGGAAGCCACCTTTTCATCAATCAGTTCCGGAGTCATAGACGTATTCAGTCCGTCTGAGAGATCATCAATCATCTCCATAAGAAGATCCTTCTTCGCGATGCCAAACAGATTGTCCGGAACTGCCCGTACCGCATATTCTTCCGGTCCAAAAGGCTCTATCTCAAACCCGATGCGCGAAAAACGATCCATATTCTCCTCCAGCAGTCCGGCCTCCTGCATAGAAAGCGTCAGAATAATCGGCGGACTTAAATACTGAGAAGTATATTCCCGGTTCTTCATACTCTTTAGCGTGCGCTCATACAGCACCCTTTCATGGGCCGCATGCTGGTCAATAATATAAAGGCTGTCATGAAATTCTACGAGCCAGTACGTGTCAAACACCTGTCCGATTAGCTTATACTCCGCCCGGACATCCCTTTTTAAGAAATTCTCCTCAAACAAGTCGAGCTGTCGCGGCTTCTCAGAGTCCATCGGATTTTTCGGCGGATGTTCACTCAGTTTGTCCTGAGCCCTTTCCGGCGCCGGCTGCGCGTCCCGCGGTTCACTCTGCGGTCTTTCCGGCGCCGGCTGCACATCCCGCAGTTCATTCTGGGGAGCTTCCCTCTGCGTTTTGATGGGTTGTTCTTCGTCATCGGTTCTGTAATTCACAGCTTCCCGGATCCGGTCCGCCTGCTTCTCCGGGCGGTATATCCCATTCCTGTCAGACACTTCCGCCGAGGACATACGCTCATGGTATGCCATAACCCTCTCTCTCATTTTTCGGATAAAATAATCTTCGTCTTTTACCTCTTCCTTCGTTTCTTCTGCCGCCGGAACGTTCTCAGCGGTTTCTGTTGCGGGTTCTGTTTTTGCTTCCCCCTGCTCCGGCACAACGTTTTCCTGTCTGGGACGCAGCAGGAACGGGCTCTCTTTTTTCTCTTTCTGATCCCCTTTGGCGGAAGGCCCTTTTCCCATCGGCAGCGGCGCCTCCGCCCTCTGGATCAGTTCCGGCTCCAGAAGTGTTCTGTGCACCCCTTCAAAAACAGCAGCGTATACCTCCTGCTGTCTCTGGAACCTCAGCTCCATCTTTGTCGGATGGACATTCACATCGATTTTCTCTCCATCCACATGGAAGTGAAGAACAGCAAACGGGAACTTATGCTGCATGGTAAAGTCTCTGTAAGCGTCCTCCAGCGCTTTGGATATCATAGGGCTCTTCACATATCTGCCGTTCACGAAAAAGTTCTCAAAATTCCGGTTTCCGCGGGTAATCACAGGCTTTCCGAGATATCCGGCAATGCGCAGGCCGCCCTTTTCGTAATCAATTTCCAGAAGGTTGGCCGCGATTTCACGCCCATATATATTGTAGATCACGTCTTTTAATTTCCCGTTTCCTGAAGTCCGGAGCTTTTCCTGACCGTTGCTCTTAAAGAGGAACGCCACCTCCGGATGGGACAGAGCCAGGTGCATGAGAAGATCCTGTACATGTCCCGCCTCAGTCATAGGCGTTTTCAAGAACTTTCTTCTGGCCGGCACATTGTAGAAGAGCTGGTGCACGAGAAATGTAGTTCCGTCCGGCGCTCCGGTCTCTTCTAAAGAGACCTCCTTTCCGCCTTCGATCACATATCTGGTCCCCAGCTCTGCCTCCTCCGGCTTTGTAATCAGCTCTGTTTTTGTTACCGCAGCGATGCTGGAAAGCGCCTCGCCCCTGAACCCCAGAGAGCTGATATGCGCAAGATCTTCCACGCTGCGGATCTTACTGGTGGAATGGCGCAGGAATGCGCTGCGCACTTCCTCATAGGGGATCCCGCATCCGTTGTCCATCACCCGGATCAGGGCGATCCCCCCGTCCTTGATCTCCACCGTCACGGAGGACGCGCCTGCGTCAATGGCGTTCTCCACCAGTTCTTTTACGATAGAAGCCGGGCGCTCGATCACTTCCCCGGCGGCAATCTTGTCGATTGTAATCTGATCTAATACCTGAATATGCGGCATTGTCCGCCTCCTTTTTATTCCGCTGTATCTGACTTACCAGCGGTTTTTCAGCTTATTCTGCAGCCGGTAAATCGTATTGAGCGCGTCAATGGGCGTCATATTTCCCACGTCAAGATTTTTCAGTTCTTCTAACACATCGTCGTCTTTCACCGTGTCAAAGAGCGACATCTGCGCAATGTCCACTTCATCGTACTTCTTCACTTTCGGCTTTTTCTTTACTTCTTTTTCCCTGCCCGCAATCTCACCGACCCGGTTGGTAATGTCTCCGTCGCTTAATTCTTCCACAATCTCTTTGGCCCTGTCGATCACCAGATCCGGGACTCCGGCCAGCTTGGCCACCTGGATTCCGTAACTCTTATCCGCGCCGCCTTTTACAATCTTGCGCAGGAACACAATGTCGTCCCCTTTTTCTTTCACGGCGATGCAGTAGTTGTTCACATTTGCAATCTTCCCTTCCAGCTCGGTCAGCTCATGATAATGAGTCGCAAAAAGCGTCTTTGCCCCCAGCAGCCGGCTGTCGCTGATATACTCTACCACAGCCCACGCGATTGAAAGGCCGTCAAATGTGCTGGTCCCCCGGCCGATCTCATCCAGGATCAGAAGGCTCTTCGAAGTGGCGTTTCTTAAGATATTCGCCACTTCCGTCATTTCTACCATGAACGTGCTCTGCCCGGAAGCCAGGTCATCCGAAGCGCCGACCCTGGTAAAAATCCGGTCTGAGATCCCGATGTTGGCGCTTTTCGCCGGGACGAAGGAGCCTACCTGCGCCAGCAGGGCAATCAGCGCGGTCTGCCGCATATAGGTGGATTTCCCCGCCATATTCGGCCCGGTGATAATGGAAATCCGGTGCTTTTTATCATCCAGATAAGTATCGTTTGAGATAAACATGTCATTGGGAATCATCTGCTCCACCACAGGATGCCGGCCCTCTTTTATATCGATAACACCCTTTTCATTGATCTTCGGGCGCACATAATTATTCCTTTCAGCCACAAGCGCAAGGGAGGCAAACGCGTCAAGCGCGGCGACCGCCTTCGCCGTTTTCTGAATCCTTTCCACTTCCGCCGCAACCGTATCCCTCACCTGGCAGTAAAGCTCATATTCCAGCGCATAAAGCTTGTCCTCAGCGCCCAGGATCATATCCTCAAGTTCTTTCAGCTCAGGCGTAATGTACCGCTCCGCATTGGCAAGCGTCTGCTTGCGCGTATAGTAATCCGGCACCAGATCCTTATAAGAATTTGTCACCTCAAGGTAATATCCGAATACTTTATTATACTTGATCCGGAGATTTTTGATCCCTGTTTTCTCCCGCTCGTCATTCTCCAGCTTCGCAAGCCATTCCTTCCCGTCCGACTTTGCCCGGCGCAGCTTGTCCACCTCTTCATTATATCCTTCCCGGATAATATTGCCCTCTTTCATGACAATAGGCGGCTCTTCACGGATCGCGTTTTTCACCAGGCCGCACAGATCCTCCAGCGGATCCAGGTCTTCATATATATTTTTCAGAAGCGGCGACTGCATCTCCTCCAGAATATACCGGATCGGAGGCAGCATCTCAAGGGAGCCCCTGAACGCAGTCAGATCTCTGGGATTGGCAGTGCCGTAAGCAATCCTTGTAATCAGACGCTCCAGGTCATAGACAGGAGATAAATACTCCCGGATCTCCTCCCTGGAAATAGCCTGCTCTTTAAGTTCCCCTACTGCATCCAGTCGTCTCTCAATCTCTGCCTTATCAATAAGCGGCTGTTCCACATATTTTCTCAGAGTTCTTGCTCCCATAGCAGTCTTTGTCTTATCCAGAACCCAGAGAAGAGAACCCCTCTTCTGCTTCTCCCTGAGCGTCTCGCACAGCTCCAGGTTCCGCCGCGTAGAGCTGTCCAGCATCATATACAGGCCGGCCGCATAAGGAGTAATATGAGTCAGGTTGGACAGAGAATTCTTCTGAGTCTCCAGAAGGTACTGCAGAAGCGCGCCCGCGCTGATCACGCCGCAGTCGTAATCCGCGAGCCCCAGTCCCGCGAAAGAAGCCACTTTGAAATGCTCCAGGAGCTTCTGTCTGCACACTGCATCGTCAAAATACCAGGAATCCAGCGAGTAGATTGCCATGCCGAATCTCTCCTTCATCCCATCCAGATCCATGCCGCTCATATAGAACGCCTCATTGCAGATAATCTCAGAAGGCGCAAACCGATAGATCTCATCCAGCAGCTTCGCGCTGTCCGGAATCTCCGTCACAAAATAATCCCCGGTGGAAATATCCGCCACGGACACCCCGTACCGGTCCGCAATATAGACAATACACATAATATAATTATTCTTTGTCTCATCCAAAGCCTGGGCGTCCACATTAGTTCCCGGCGTTACAATGCGAACCACTTCCCGCTTCACAATGCCCTTCGCCGTCTTCGGATCCTCTACCTGCTCACAGATCGCCACCTTGTATCCCCTGGAGACAAGGCGGTTTAAATATCCCTCCACAGCATGATAAGGGACACCGCACATGGGTGCCCGCTCTTCCTGGCCGCAGTTCTTCCCGGTCAGCGTGATCTCCAGTTCCCTCGACGCAGTCAGCGCATCGTCAAAAAACATCTCGTAAAAATCGCCCAATCTATAGAAGAGAATACAGTCCGGATACTCGGACTTCGTCTCCATGTACTGCTTCATCATTGGTGTTAATTCCGCCACAGTCATACTCCTTTGCCGTCGTGTTAAAAAGCCGCGTGCATAAAGCCGCACGCGCCCGGTAGTCATACTTTTTCTGCGGATGTATTATAGCATTTTTAAGAAATCTGTTCAACCGCAGAAATAAAATCTTTCTTCAGCTATTTAGTGCACTAACATTTTCTATGACTCACGTCCGGAAGCGGATCGGTTGGTTTGCGATACGTATTCTGTGAAAGGGGACAGCCGTGCGATGTTCCGTTCCAGAATCCGGAAAATCTAGCAGGCC